>CABRXB010000065.1 GCA_902474785.1 uncultured Eubacteriales bacterium
ATCGAACGCAATCTGAACTTTTTGGGGCCCGGCGGTCGCATGGCCGTCATTTTGCCGCAGGGCCGCTTCAACAACACCAGCGACAAGTACATTCGCGATTATATTGCAAAACGATGCCGCATCCTCGCGGTGGTGGGGCTGCACGGCAACGTCTTCAAGCCCCACACCGGCACCAAAACCAGCGTGCTCTTCCTGCAAAAGTGGGACGACGAAAAATGTCCGTTCCGGGAGGACTATCCCATCTTCTTTGCCACCATGCGTGAGCCGAGCAAGGACAGCAGCGGCGACAAGATCTATTGCACCAATGACGACGGCTCTTTTCTGCTCGACGCCAATGACCACCTGATTGTCAAACACGATCTTTTCAACCACGAGGGGCGAACACAAGACGGCATCGCCGAGGCTTTCATGGAATTTGCCAAAAAGGAGAACCTCAGTTTTTTTCAAACGGCCCGTCCGTAGAACCTTTTTGTGAAAATCTCTACCGGACGCTGATGGACGGGCTGGAGTGCAGCGAAATTTTACTGAGCAGCCTTGGCGAAAAATCCCCCGATCACCGCATTGACGCGGAGTATTACAAAAAAGAATTCCTGTCGATTGACAAAACGCTCTCCGCCCTGCCCTGTCAACCGCTGGCGGGGCTATGCGACCTCATCACAGACGGCACGCACTACACGCCGGAGTACCAACCGCAGGGCGTCCCCTTTTTGTCGGCTGTCAATGTGAAGGAAAACTTTTTTGACCTTACCGCAGGCTATAAATACATCTCTAAGGCAGAGCATCAGGACCTCGTCCGGCGGTGTCGCCCAAAGCCGGGCGACATTTTGCTGCGCAAGGTCGGCGTAGGCCCAAGATATGCCTGCGTCATCCCCGAATCGGCGCCTGAACACAGCATTTTTGTCAGCCTTGCCCTGCTGAGAGCGCCAAAAATCAGCGCCTACTATCTGTCCACCTACATCAACTGCAGCTATGGACAAAAACAGTTGCTGCGATTCAACAAGGGCATCAGTCAACCTGATCTGCATCTCGAGGACATTGCGCGCCTTTCGGTCCCGCTCTTCGGAGATGCGCTCTACGAGAGCGTGGAGCGCACCGTATACCGAGCGCAGCAGCTTCAAATTGAGGCCATTGCCCGCTATGGCAGCGCCGAGCAGCTCTTGCTGCAACAGCTGCATCTCGATGTGTTGTCCCTCTCCTCAAGCAATGTCGCGCTCAAGACATTGTCCTCCAGCTTTGGACAAAGCGGAAGGCTTGACGCGGAATACTACCAGAAAAAGTACGACGATCTGTTCGACGCTCTTGCAAACGTGAAGACCTGTCCGCTCGAAGAGCTCGTCTATTTGAAAAAGTCGATCGAGCCAGGCAGCGACGAATATCTCACACAGGGGATTCCCTTTGTGCGCGTGGCCGACCTGTCGCGCTTTGGCCTTGCCGAACCTGCAATCCATCTGAGCAAAATCCCCTTTGCCCACATGGGCCTGCAGCCCCAAAAAGACACCATCCTGCTCTCGAAAGACGGCAGCGTCGGCATTGCATACAGGGTCGAAGAGGATCTCGAGGTCGTGACCTCGGGCGCCATCTTGCATCTGCTTTTAAAGCAGGAGGATTTTCTGCCGGACTACCTTACCCTCGTGTTGAACTCCCCCATTGTACAAATGCAGGCCGAACGGGACGCCGGGGGATCGGTCATTCAGCACTGGAAACCCGCAGAAATCGAGAAAACCCTCATCCCCTGGCTGCCACTCCATCAGCAAGAACAACTGGTCGCCAGGGTGAGGGAGAGCTTTTCTTTGAGAAAGCAGAGCCAGAGCTTGCTGGCGCAGGCCAGAAAAGCAGTGGAACTGGCCATCGAACAAGATGAGCAGGCCGCTTTGTCGTGGCTGGCTGCGCCGATGCCCTGAAGCGGGCTTTGACCTTGTAAACGAGCCAAGGGCGGACGATGAGACGTCCGCCCTTTTTTTCTGTATCTTAATGAATGCCGCATCATCCTTTGGCTTTCAATCTTCCATGCCAGGCGCATGTTCGTCGCCAAGATTCAGCAGCACAAGTCTGGCCTCTTTTGCAGACTTGCATCTCTCACAGTCCGTCAGATAGCTGGCAGCGTCAATCCAGTCGAGTTCAGAATAGCTCTCCAGGGGAATCTGTTCCACTTCCTCCCGAAGTTTTCCAGCCGTTATCGTATAGCGCAAATCAGACAGATACTCACAGCCCAGATTTTCGGCAAGATCAATCAGAAGTCTTCCTGATTCTCCGTTTCCCTGCATACCCACCCTCCTGCAAATGACCAAACTTTTGTAAACACCGACACAACAAAATACTGATTTTGTTGTGTGCGATGCGATTGTCTTGTTTCGACTACATATGACAAAAAGAGGAATCGAACGACAAAGAAGCCGAAAAGACCAAACCAGTCCTGTTTCGGCTTATTTCTCGTTTCTTTTTTTGAATTCTCTTGAATGCGTTTTGGTTTGATGGTATAATTTTATAAATATTGGCTCTCTTTTTTGTCTTTTGCTTTGTCGTCAGACAAAATACAGTCAACAACGACGTGGTTGCAGAGCCTTTGAGGGAGAAGACACAACAAAATCAGTATTTTGTTGTGTCGGTCATATGACAAGCCCCAGGCGATCCAGCTTGCGCTGATGCTGGTCGCCGCTCTCCATGATATAAATCCTCGTTGTCTCAATGCTGGCGTGTCCGAGCAGGTCGGCGAGTTTGGCGATGTCCTTTTCCTCCTCATAAAAGGCCCTGGCAAACAGGTGCCTGAGATTGTGGGGAAACACCTTGTCGCCCTCCACGCCGGCCACCCGGCAAAGCTGTTTCATATCTTTCCAGAGGTTGCTGCGGTCGATGGGGTTTCCATGGCGCGTGGTGAATAGCATCCCGCTGCTCTTTTTTTCCTGGGCGGCATACTGAATCAAGAGCTCCCTGAGCTTTCTGGGCAGAAAAATCACCCTGCGTTTGCCTTTACAGTTCCCCTCGCAGCGTCCCACGCGCGCCGCCTCCACCGTGATAAATTGCAGCTCCGACACCCGAATTCCCGTGGCGCAGATGGTCTGCATGATGAGCCAAAGCCTGTCTTTGCCAAGGGCTTTGGCTGTGCTGAGCAGACGGCGGTAGTCCTCTTTCGAGAGTTCTTTCTGCGCGCTGCCAAACATCTGCTTTTGACGGCGATAGAGCCTGACATGCAGAAATTCACACCCCATGCAACGAAAAAAACTGTTGAGGGCGGCCAGCATGGAGTTGGCGGTGACAACGCTGTAGCGCTGTGCAAGCTGGGCTTTGAAGGCTAAAACCAGGTTTTTGTCGGCCAGCTTGTCGGGCGGTAGAAACGCATAAAACGCGCGCACATCGCGCAGATATTTTTTGATGGTCGCCCCGCTTTTTCCCTCCCCCACAAGCCTCTCTTCAAAGGCGGCGATCATTTGCTTTGTGATGCAATATTGTCCCATAGAGTTTTATTCCTCCTACATGCAAAGGTTTCTTCTATTGTTTGTGCCGCGCCGCCGCCTATGCAAAAAGTGCCGCAGCTTTTGAAATGGGCAAAAAGGCGAGCCAGCATTTCCAAAAATCAAAGAAAGAAGCGGCAGGGCTCTCGCCTTGCCGCTTCTCTGTTCTTAATTTGCGTCAACCTGTGCACATTGTTAAGAGACCTTGTTTTCAAACCCCCGCTTCGTGGTCGAGCGAACGCGCTTGAATCTGACCGTCTTTGACCTCCACCGTCAGATGGGTCACATCCTTGCCTCTGGCCTCAACGATGAGCAGGGCCAGGGCGTCCTCGACCTCTTTTTCCACGGCGCGGCGCAGATTGCGCGCCCCGTATTTTTCACTGTAGGAGTGCTCCACAAGCGCCTCGATCACGCCGTCGCCGATGGTCAGCGTGCGGCCGTTTTGCTCCACCGCCTGTTTGAGATCATCCAGCATGATGGCGGCGATGCTCGCAAAGTCCTCCTTCGACAGCGGACGAAACGCCACGATCTCGTCGACACGGTTGATGAATTCGGGCCGCAAAAAGCTTTCAAGCGCCTTGAGCGCCTTCTCTTTGCTGCGCGTCTCCACCGTGCCGCCAAAGCCCAGGGGCGATTCGCGTTTTTCGCTGCCGGCGTTGCTGGTCATGATGATGACGGTGTTCTCAAAGTTGACCGTGCGCCCGTGCGCATCGGTCACGCGGCCGTCGTCGAGAATTTGCAGCAGCACATTGAGTACGTCGGGGTGCGCCTTTTCGATCTCGTCGAAGAGGATGACGCAGTAGGGCTTGCGGCGCACTTTTTCGGTGAGCTGCCCCGCCTCGTCGTAGCCGACATAGCCGGGCGGCGAGCCGATCAGCCGCGACACCGAGTGTTTTTCCATGAACTCGCTCATGTCGAGCCGGATCATGGTCTCAGGGGTGTCGAAAAGCGCCGCGGCCAGCGTTTTGCAGAGCTCGGTCTTGCCCACGCCCGTGGGCCCGATGAAAATGAACGAGGCCGGTTTGCGTTTGGCCGAGAGCCCGGCGCGATTGCGGCGCAACGCGCGCACCAGCGCGTCGATGGCCTCCTCCTGTCCCACCACGCGGGCGCGCAGCTCATCGGGGAGAGCGCCCAGTTTGTCAAACTCGCTCTCGGCGATTTTTGCCGCCGGAATGCCCGTCCACAGCTCCACCACCGTCGCAAGCTGCTGAGGCGTGACATGCAGCTCCTGTCTCTCCTTGCCCAGTGCGTCGAGCTCCCCTTGCAGGCGCAGGCGCTCGCTCACAAGCGAGGCGCGCACCTCGAAAAAGTCGGTGTCGTCGGGCGAAAGCGCGGCCTCTTTTTCATTGAGTTCGTCGATGTGACGACGCAACAACAGCGCCTCGTTGCCGACCTTGTCCTGGATGTTGCACAGGGAGGCCGCCTCGTCGATGAGGTCGATGGCCTTGTCGGGCAGGAATCGGTCTGTGATATAGCGTTCCGAGAGCTGCACCGCGGCGCGCACCGTCTCATGGTCGATCGACACGTTGTGGTAGCTCTCATAGTAATTCTTGATGCCCTCCAGAATGTCCACCGTGTCGTCGAGCGACGGCTCTTCGATGGTGACGGGCTGAAAGCGGCGTTCGAGGGCCGCGTCTTTTTCAATGGACTTGCGGTATTCATTGAACGTTGTTGCGCCGATCACCTGGATTTCGCCCCGCGAAAGGGCGGGTTTTAAAATGTTGGCGGCCGACATCGATCCCTCGGCCTCTCCCGCCGACACCAGCGTATGCACCTCGTCGATGACAAGGATGACGTTGCCCTGCTCCTTGATCTCGGCGATCAGATTTTTGATGCGGCTTTCAAACTGGCCGCGAAACTGCGTGCCGGCCACAAGCGCCGTCAGGTCGAGCAGATAGATTGCCCTGCGCAATGCGGATGGCGAGACCTTCGGCCACCGCCGTCTTGCCAACGCCGGGCTCTCCGATCAGACAGGGGTTGTTCTTCTGGCGGCGATTCAAAATCTGAAGCACGCGGTCGGTCTCCCGCTCGCGCCCCACGATGCGGTCAAGCCGCCCCTCTCGGGCGCGGCGCGTGAGATTGATGCAAAACTGCTCGAGCAGCTTGGGCTGCGCCTTTTTCTTGCCTCCCCTGCGTGGGCGTTCCTCCTCCGCGGGGGGCTGTGGCTGCGGCGCCGGAGATTGCGACGTGGGCGGTTGCATGGCGCCAAAGGGCCCCATGGCAAACATCTGGGGGTTTTTGAGCATGTTTTGCAAAAAGGGCGGAAGCGCCAGGGCATGCCCGTCGGCGTCGTCCACCTTGCCCTCCAGGAAATCCTGAAGCTCGTTTTCCATCTCCTCGATTTCTTCGCTGCCAAGACCCATCTGGGCCAGCATGTCGTTGACCGGCTGGATCCCAAGTTCCTTTGCACACTGAAGACAGTAGCCCTCGTTGATGGTCTTGTCGTTTTCCTGCCGCGCCACAAAGACAACGGCGGTTCTCTTCTTACAACGGGTACAAAGCATGTGTTCACCTCGTCTAACATCTAAAATCTAGCGGACGGCTTTTCAAACAGAGGGCGCCGCCTCTCACAAAAGCCTCTTAAACGGACTGATCTCATAGAAGTATTTAAACACCAGCGTGGCGCTGATGGTATTTGCATCGAAAGCGCTGGTCATATAGTTTTCCAAAAACGGGGCTAAGTAGGTGACGACGCCGGCAAAGACACAGACGATCAAAACGCCCTGCACCGCGCCCAGCGCCATGCCAAGGCCCTTGTTGACGGTGCGCAGCAGCGGCAGTTTTGCCACGATGTCGAGCGCCATGGTGAGCAGCTTGATGAGCAGCAGCGAGACCACAAAGACCAGCAAAAAGCCAAGCGCGCTGCTGACGGCCTCGGTCAGAGGCGTACTGATGGCGGAGATGGCGGCCTCTTTTGCCGACTGCATGGAGGCCGACGCCTCAAAGCTCTGCTTCACCTGCTCGGGGCTGACCGAAAAGCGTCCCAAATAGGTCTCTAGCACCTGCGGCATATCGGAGAGCAGCTTGTTGAACTGCTCTGCAAAGGCGGCGGCACTGTCGCCCACGCCGCTCATATAGGTCATCAGATATTCGCCCACCGTGTTCTCAAAAAAGGGCCCCACAAAGCGAACTTTGATGACAGAGGCCGCCGCGGGCCCCCAGGTAACCGCCAGGACA
>CABRXB010000066.1 GCA_902474785.1 uncultured Eubacteriales bacterium
GCAGGGGCTTGCCTGTCTGCTGACCGAAAAGCCGTTTCCCTACATCAATGGTTCGGGCAAACACAACAACTGGTCTATTGGCACCGATACGGGGCATAATCTATTAGAACCGGGGAAAACGCCCTATGACAATGCGCAATTTCTCATCTTTTTGTCGGCCGTGATCCGCGCCGTTGACAAGCATGCGCCGCTGCTGCGCCTCTCCTGCGCCTCCGCGTCCAACGACAGGCGTTTGGGGGGCCACGAGGCGCCGCCCGCCATCATCTCCATGTTCCTGGGCGACGATCTCATGGATGTGATCGAAAAGGTCAAGAGCAATGTGGAGCAGCCCGAGCGGGCGCAGGCGCTGCGCTTTGGCGTGCCCACGCTGCCTGAAGTGTACCGCGATGCCACCGACCGCAACCGC
This sequence comes from uncultured Eubacteriales bacterium, assembly GCA_902474785.1. Classification (GTDB taxonomy): domain Bacteria; phylum Bacillota; class Clostridia; order Oscillospirales; family Feifaniaceae; genus Galloscillospira. The sequence continues at coordinate 407 of CABRXB010000066.1, forward strand.
ACCTCCCCCTTTGCCTTCACAGGCAACAAGTTTGAGTTTCGCATGCCGGGCGCATCGCAGTCGTTGTCCGAGTGCAATACGGTGCTCAACACCATTGTGGCGGAGTCGCTCGACCACATTGCAACCCGCCTTGAGATGGCCGACGATTTTGCCGCCGAGGTGCGCGAGATCTTTCGTGACATCCTCTTTGGGCATGAGCGCATCCTCTTCAACGGAGATGGATATTCAGAAGAGTGGCAAAAAGAGGCTGCGCGCCGCGGCCTGCCCAACATCACAAACACGGTGGACGCCATCGGCGCGCTCAAAAATGCGCCCACCCGCCTGCTCTACGAGAGATACGGCGTTTTCACCGCCCCGGAGCTCGACGCGCGCTATGAGGTGCTGCTCGACCAGTACACCGAGCAGATCATGCTCGAAGGGCGCGTGGTGGCCGATATGACGCGGCGCCAGATCATCCCGGTTTGCATCGACTACCTGTCGCACTTTGCCGGCAACATTGTGGCGGCGCGCGCTTCGGGGCTCGACTGCAAGGGCATGGACGAGGACATGGTGGACATCGACGATGCCGGCGCACAGTTGCGCCGCCGTTTGATTGATCTTGAAAAGGCGCTTGCCGCCCCGCTGCCCGCAGATAAGGCAAAGGCGGCCGCCGTTGCGCGCGACGATATTCTGGTGAAAACGCAGCGGCTTGGCAAGGCCTGCGACAAGCTCGAACGGCTGCTGCCGCGCGCCATGTGGCCGATGCCCACCTTTGACGACATGCTCTATGAGGACATTCAGGTGTAGCGCACAAAGACAAAGCAGGCCGCAAACAGCGGTCGGAGGAGAACAGTAGTTTTGAGCACGAAACGACAGAGCTTTATGGAAGGCGCCCTCATTTTGATGGTGGCCGGTTTTTTGGTCAAGGTCATTGGCGCCATTTTCAAGATTCCGCTTTACAACGTCATCGGCGGCAAGGCCATGGCCTATTTTACAGTGGGTTACGACGTGTATGTGTGGATGTACATCATCACCACCGCCGGCCTTCCCGTGGCCATCTCGCGCATGGTCTCCGAGAGCAACGCGCGCGGCCGGTACGACAATTCGCGCCGCATCCTCTATGTGGCCTTTTCCGCCTTTTTGACGCTGGGAGTGGCAGGTTGCTGCATTCTCTTTTTCGGGGCTGACGCTCTGGCCGGATTTATGAACAACCCGAGCGCCGCCCCCGCCATTCGCGTGATCGCGCCGGCCGTGCTCTTTGAAATTGTGATGAGCTCCTACCGGGGCTATTTCCAAGGCAATCAGAACATGATGCCCACCGCCATCTCGCAGATCATCGTGGCCATCGCCAAGCTGGGCGGCGGCATCGTGGCGGCAAACTATGTGCTGGGCCTTGGGCTGCCCGAGCAGCAGGCGCTGCCGCTGGCCGCCGCCGCCGCGATCTCGGGCGTGACGCTGGGCACCCTGCTTGGCGCCGCCTACCTGATGGTGCGCAAACTCTTTTTCAAACCAAACAAACTGGCCAACGTGCCCGAGTCGCGCGCCCTCGAACCCTATGGCCAGCTTCTGCGGCGCCTGATCTTCATCACGGTGCCCATCGCCATCGGTTCGATGGTGTCGTCGGTCTCCAATCTGGTCGATACGGCGCTCATCATGAGCCGTCTGCTCGACGGGGCGGGCTTTTCCCAGAGCGCGGCAGAGACCGTTTTTGGCACCTATTCGGGCATGACGCGCACCATGTTCAACCTGCCGTCGGCGCTCATCATTCCCATCGGCGTCTCTGTGATCCCGGCCATTGCCGAAAAGTTCATCCAGACCAAAAAGCAGGACGCCTCCGAGATCCTGGCCTCCTCCCTGCGCGTGGCAACGCTGATGGCCATGCCCGCGGGGTTTGGCCTCTCGCTCATGGCAAAGCCCATTCTTTCGCTGCTCTACTCCTCGCGTCCCGCGGAGGTGGCCATCGCCGCCCCCACGCTCACGCTGCTGGGATTTGCCGTCACCTTTGTCTGCCTCGATTCGATCACCAACGCCATTTTGCAGGCCATCGGCCGCGAGCGCGTGCCGGTTGTCACCATGCTGATCGGCGGACTTGTCAAAATCGCCACCACCTATGTGCTGGTTGGCATTCCCTCTTTGAACATCATGGGCGCGCCTTTTTCCACGCTGCTGTGCTACGGCACCATCATTGTGCTCAATTTCTCGGTGCTGCACAGGGAGATCGGCTCGCTGCCCTCGGCCGCCGCGCTGTTTGGCAAGCCGCTGCTCTGTTCGATTGTCGCCTGTGGCGGCGCAAGGCTGCTGTACAATGCCACAGTGGGCGCGCTTGGCAATATGGCCTCGACCGTCCTTGGCATCGGGTTTGCCGTGCTTGCCTACGGCGTTTTGGTGCTTTACACCAAAACCCTGCACCGATCTGACGTGGAGTTGCTCCCAAAAGGAGAAAAACTTGCGAAACTACTTGAAAAACGGGGATGGATGATATAAAATGAACCCTAGCAAAAATGGGAAAATTGACCCAAAAGAGCTCATCAAGGAGCGCTACTCCTTTGAGGATTTTATCGCGCTGATTCGACTGCTTCGTTCTCCTGAGGGCTGCCCTTGGGACCGGGAACAGACCCATGCCTCGATTCGCAAGAATTTTATTGAGGAAACCTATGAGGCGCTCGAGGCCATCGACAATGAGGATTTGCCCCTGCTGCGGGAAGAGCTGGGCGATGTGCTGCTGCAAATCGGCCTGCATGTGGAAATGGAGGCCGAGCGCGGCGCCATGACGTTTGAAGATGTCATCACGGCGCTGTGCTCCAAGCTGGTGCAGCGGCACCCCCATGTCTTTGGCGATGTGCAGGGCAGCGATGTGCGCCAGGTGCTCGACAATTGGGAGGCCATCAAGATGCGCACCAAGGGGCAGCAGACCTACACGGCTTCGCTGCGCAGCGTCCCAGCCTCCTTTCCCGCGCTGATGCGCGCGCAAAAGCTGCAAAACAGGGCTGCGCGCGCCGGTTTTGCATGGCCGGATGCAATGTGCGCCTGGGACAAGCTGGAGAGGGAATGCGGTCAACTCAAAGCGGCCATACAGGAAGAGGACAAGCCCGCCCTGGAACAGGAGCTGGGCGATGCTCTTTTTGCGCTGGTCGGTGTCGCGCGGCAGCTTGACATTGACGCAGAGGAGGCGCTGACTCGTGCGGGGCAGCGGTTTACCGACCGCTTTGCACGCATGGAGGAGCAGGCGCTTTTGCAGGACAAGCCTTTGCACACATTGTCTTTGGAGCAGCAGCTTGCGTTGTTTGAGCAGCAAAAACGCGGATAAGAAGAGCCTTTGCGGGGATGCTAGGGGAAAAAGGCATTTTTGCATATCCCTATTTTTGGGGAGCTAAAAAAATATATGGAAATGAGGTACTCGCATGAACAAGTCTGAAATGGTTGCAGCGATCGCTGAAAGAACCGGTCTTTCAAAGAAGGACGCAGAAAAGGCGCTGGTGGCCTTTATTGAGGAGACCACAAGCGCACTGAAAAATGGAGAGAAGGTCCAACTGGTTGGGTTTGGCTCGTTTGAGGTCAAGACCCGCGCCGCCCGCAAGGGCCGCAATCCCCAGACCAAGGCCGTCATCACCATCCCCGAGTCCAAGGCCCCTGTTTTCAAGGCTGGAAAGTCCTTTAAGGATGAGGTCGCGAAGTAAGACAGCGTCTGTTTTTGGCTTGTCAGTTGAGGGCAGTCCCTTCAATAGAAATGGAGCACCGCAGCAAAAAAGCTGCGGTGCTTTTTGTCTGTCTGGGGCTGCTGAAAGAGGAGCCCCGGCCGATTGGACAACGATGGGTAAAAAGATGCAGCGTCCGGACTGGCGCAGGGCCTTTTGTCCGGGCGCTGCTAGAGAAGGGTTCGAGTCGGATGGCCGCGCTTTTATTTGCAGGTGGCAAGATGTCAAGAATGGGATCTGTGATCTGCGGCGTTTTACCTGGCGGTGGATGAATCTGTCGCGAATGGCACTTCGCTGTTGATCGAAAAGGCCAGCGTCTTGCCAGGCGCTGAAACCCCGACGTCTGGCGACAGAATAAAAGGAAAGAGGCGCCTTTTTGACAAAGACGCCCTTTTTGAGAACTTTAGAGGCGTCCCTCTTTATCAAATACTGTGGCGACCCCAAATACGTCGATGAGGCGGGCGCGTGATCTGCGTCACTCATGGGGGTCGTTTTTTTCTGCGGAGTTTCAATTCCAAGCTTCTTTTCTTTGCAATTTTCTGAAATACGCCTACAACATACGCGCTTTTTTCCCTGTCAGGCAATTGAGCCAAATCTGTGTTTGCCTCAATTTGCAACAGGGCTTCTTTGAGGTCTGCCAACTCCAGCAGATTGACAGCCACACAGTAAAAACTTTTTCTGCGCCCATCGTTGTAGCGAGAAAGCAGCGTGTTGAGAAGGTCCATCTTTTCTCTCAGTTCAAGATGATAAGATTCAATTCCTGTTGTTTTTGCCTTCTCAAGATCTGATTTTTGCCGTCTGTGTGTGATGAAACAGTCAAACTCGTCGATGTGCCGATATCTTTCGCAAGGGTAGTGGGTGCATTCATAGCAATATTCCGGCTGCCCATGATCCAAGCTGCATCGGGCAATGGCGCAGGCCCGATTGCATCCGCTGCAGCGCCCTCCCAAAAACATGGGACAAAGCCCGCAATTGAGGCCGCAAAGAGAAAACAGTGGATTGTTTCGCGCAAAATCTTTCATACAAAAATCAACTCGCAATGGGATATTTGTTGGTCGGATAGATGTACGCAACGCGTCCCTTGTGCCAGGGCATGGAGCGGGGCAGGGCTTTAAAAAAAGTCGCTGGTGTCAAGCGTCAGGTCGCTTGTCTGCCGCACGTTGCAGCATTCCAGGTAACGCTCCTCCATGGGAATCCAAAGGGCTTTAAAACGGCTCGCGTCGCCCTCTCTGCGTTTCAGACGGTGCATTTGCCGCTCTTTGGAGCAGGTCAGGAAGATGGCCTTGTCATACTGCGCGACAAGGCGCGGATGCAGGCTGTAGCTCCCCTCCACAACGGTCAAACGGCGCGGCGGCAGGATAACCGCCTGATTTTGACGCTGGGTCGCACAGTCGAAGCTGCGGTATTCGATTTGCTCGCCCCGGCGCGCGGGGAGTATGGTCTGTTCCAAAAGACGCTCAAAGTCGATGTTCCCGCCGGGAAGCTGCTCCCAGTTTGGGTCGCGCGCGTCAAAGGGCAGGTAGAAGTCGTCCAGATGCAGCACATTGCAGGGGAAAAGCCGCTCGACAAGCGAGGCGAACTCCGTTTTGCCGCTGCCGCAGCGCCCGTCGATGGCGACAACGGCGCGCACACCCGACTGCATCAGCTCCCAGATGGGCAGCAGCGCCGGGAAAAAATTCGCATAGTCGCAGTCGAGCACACGGTAATGGGGATGATAGGCCTCCCGAAAGACGGTGCTGTGATGCACGGGCGGACAGCCCTCTCCCTGGTATTGTTTGAGCCACTGCGCCATGCCGGGCACAGAAAGGCCGCCCAGCAGCGAGAGCTTGCCAGCCAGCCCCTCTTTTGTGCCGGTGTGTTCCAGGGCCGTGCGTGAAAAGAGCTCGGTCAGCAGGGGCGCGGCCTGCGCGGGATTGTAATCGCCGTTGAGGTGAAACCGGCAAAGCCCGTCCCCGATGGGCTCCGCCGTGGGTGCGGCGGCATGGGAGGGGGCGTCGCCGCCCGCTATCTGCCGGCGCTCAGGACAAAGCCCGGTTCCGGCGCTGCCTGGCGCAGCGGCGATAACTTGCCACTCCTCGAGAAGGCGGGACAGGGCCGCCTGTTTGTCCGAGATCATATGCCCCGGGCCAAATTCACTTTGGTAGGCGAGCTTTCCGTAGTCGGTCGGCGTCATGAGAGGGTAGCGCGCGGCGTGCTGGTGCAGAATTTGCAAAAAGGAGGTGGTCACGGTTTGATGGCCCCATTTCTGTTGATTTTGTGGGCGCCGCCCGGCTGTTGCCGCGGCGGGACAGCGTTTGTCGGGAGACGAGAAGAGACGACGAATGTCGCGGGCGTGTTATCGCTGTTCTTTTTGCCGATGGGCGCAAAGTTGCAGCGCCTGGGTTCTTCGGTGCGATCAGGGAGCTTGACGATCAATTTTGTTTCATTATCCGGCAGAGGAACTGTTTCGTCAACCCCTTTTTGAAAACGCCATTGAATACAAAAGAGGGGGTGATGCGCCGCAGCCGGATGGAATGAGGAAATGCATGA
>CABRXB010000067.1 GCA_902474785.1 uncultured Eubacteriales bacterium
AGGAGACCACCGGCACCTGTGAGAGACCTGCGCCTGCAAGCGCCTTGCGCAGCAGAGGGATGTAGTTGGAGGCGCGGCAGCCGCCGCCCGTCTGAAAGAGCATGAGCGCGGTGCGTTCGGGGTCGTATAGCCCCTGCTCGAGCGCGCCCAGAAACTGGCCCACCACCAAAATGGCGGGATAGCAGGTGTCGTTGTGAACATGGCGAAGGCCGATGTCGGCCGCGCGCGTGTCGTCGGCGTCGAGCAGCGCGACATGGTAACCTTGCGCGCGCAAGATGGCGGCGATGAGCGAAAAGTGAATGGGCAGCATGGTGGGGATGAGGATGGTGTGGGTTTGCTTCATCTCCCGGGTGAAGACGGCGTGTTCGTTTGACATGCTGGTTCTCCTCTCTCCTCGAGCGCCGCAAGAAGGCTGCGCAGACGGATGCGCACGGCGCCCAGGTTTGTGATCTCGTCGATTTTAATCCCCGTGTAGAGCTTGCCCTTTGCCGACAGGATGGCGCGCACCTCGTCTGTCGTGATGGCGTCGATCCCGCAGCCAAAGGAGACAAGCTGCACCAGCTCGACGCCAGGCGTTGCCGCGGCAAAGGCGGCCGCGCGGTAGAGACGGGCATGGTAGGTCCATTGGTTGAGCACGTCGACAGACTGAGGAGCTGCAAGGTGGGACACGCTGTCCTCGCTGACCACGACAAAGCCCAGCGACGAGGCCAGACGGTCGATGCCATGGCCGATTTCGGGGTCGACATGGTAGGGCCGCCCGGCCAAAATCATCACGCGTTTTTGGTGCTCTCCGGCATAGGCGAGCGCCCGCTCGCCCTCGCTTGAAAGGTCGTTTTGCCATGCGCGGTGGGCGGCGTAGCCCTGCTGCACGGCGTGGTGCATCTGCGCATGTGAAAAGGCGATCCCCTGCTGCGCGAACATGGCGCGCAGCTCCTTTGCAAGCTGTCTTTGACTGTTGAGGTTGAGATAAGGGTAGAGAAAGCGCGTTTGATTCAGACGCGGCAGATTGCCGTGCAGCAGCTCGGGGTAGTAGGCCACAACGGGGCAGTTGTAGTGGTTGTCGCCGCCTTTTTCCTCCAAATTGTAGGTGAGGCAGGGGCAGAAAATGAAGTCCGGCTTTTGGTCGAGCAGCTCTTCCATGTGGCCGTGCATGAGCTTGGCGGGGTAGCACACGGTGTCAGACGGGATGGAATACTGCCCTTTTTCGTAGGTGGCGCGTGTGGAGGGGGCGGAGAGCAGCACGGAAAAGCCGAGGGTGGAGAAAATGCCGTGCCACAGAGGGGCGAGATCCCACATGCCCAGCGCCAGGGCAAGCCCAATCACGCCGCGCTCCCCGGGCGCGGCGCAGAGCGTTTCCATGCGACGGCGCTTGTATTCATACAGGTTTGGAAGGCCGTGTTCCTCTTCTTTTTGTCCCAGCGCGCGCTCGCATCGGTTGCCCGAGATTGAGCGTGAGCCGTCTGCAAAGTGGCTGATGGTCAGGGCGCAGTGGTTGGCGCAGCCGTTGCACTGCGCCGAAGTGGTGCGGTGGGTGAACTGGCAAAGCGCCTCGCCGCGCAGCAGCGTGTCGCTCTCGTGGCGCATGGCGTACAGCGCCGCGCCAACGGCCCCCATCAGACCGGCCACGTCGGGGCGCAGCACCTCCTGCCCGAGTTCGCGCTCGAAGGCGCGCAGCACCGCGTCGTTGAGAAAGGTGCCGCCCTGCGCCACGACGTGTTTTCCCAAAACGGGAGGAGATCCCGCCCGGATGACTTTGTACAGCGCGTTTTTGACCACGCTGATCGAGAGTCCGGCCGAGATGTCTGCAAGGGTGGCGCCCTCCTTTTGCGCCTGCTTGACGCTGGAATTCATAAACACGGTGCAGCGGCTGCCAAGGTCGACGGGAGAGGCGGCAAACAGCCCCTCTTTGGCAAAGTCTTCAATGGACATTCCCATGGAGGTGGCAAAGGTTTGGAGAAAGGAGCCGCAGCCCGACGAACAGGCCTCGTTGAGCGAGATGGCGTCGATGGCGCCGTCTTTGATGGTGAAGCACTTGATGTCCTGCCCGCCGATGTCGAGAATGAAGTCGACCTCGGGGCAGAAAAAGCGCGCCGCCGTGAGGTGCGCCATGGTCTCCACAACGCCGCAGCCGACGTGGAAGGCGTCGCGGATGAGCTGTTCTCCGTAGCCCGTCACGGCGCTGCCGCGGATGCGGATGCTCTGTCCGCAGCGTGCATAGACAAGCTCCAGTTGCCGGCGCACCATGTCGACCGGATTGCCGCAACTTGAGCCGTAGTAGGAATAGAGCAGTTCCCCTTTTGCGGTGAGCAGCGCGAGCTTTGTGGTGGTGGAGCCACAGTCGATGCCAAGATAGGCGTCGCCCTCGTAGTTCTCAGGGGCCTGTGTGAGACAGGCGCGCGCATGCCGCGCACAAAACGCCGCATAGTCCTGCTCGCTCTCAAACAGAGGGGGCAGGCGGGGGCTGTCATTGGTCGCACAGGCGCTGTGCAGGGCCTGTGCGAGCGTTTGGCAGGTGAACTGTGCCGGCTGGTCCTTGGCGCACAGCGCCGCGCCGATGGCCACGGCGAAGCGCCCATAATCGGGGAAGAGCGCCTGATCGTCTGAGAGATGCAGCGTCTCCACAAACCGCTGGCGCAGCCCCTTGCAGTAGTGCAGCGGGCCGCCGAGAAAGAGAACGCGGCCCTCGATGGCGCGCCCCTGGGCGAGCCCTGTGATGGTCTGGTTGACAACCGCCTGATAGATGCTGGCAGCCAAATCCTCCCTTCGCGCGCCCTGGTTGAGCAGGGGTTGAATGTCACTTTTGGCAAAGACGCCGCAGCGCGACGCGATGGGGTAGATGCGCTCGTGGGCCAGGCTGAGGGCATCGAGCTGCTCCACCGTCACCCCCAGCAGGGTGGCCATCTGGTCGATGAAAGCACCGGTTCCCCCGGCGCACGAGCCGTTCATGCGCTGGTCGACGCCGCCTTTTAAAAAAAGCACTTTGGCGTCCTCGCCGCCCAGCTCGACCACGGCGTCGGCCTCGGGCGCCAGGGCGTTGACCGCCTGCCCCGTGGCATAGACCTCCTGCACGAAGGGAAGATTTGTCTGCTGCGAGAGCCCGAGCCCCGCCGAGCCAGAGAGCGCCACAGAAAAAGGGCGATCCCCGATTTGCTCTTTCAGGTCGTCCAGCAGGGAAAGCGTGGTCTCGCGCACCTTGGAGCGGTGGCGTTCATAGCGCCGATAAAGAATGGTTTGCCCCTCGAGCAGCGCCAGCTTTGCCGTGGTCGAACCAAGGTCAAGCCCCAGGAGCAAGGGCATATGTTCGGAAAAAGCCAGAGCATCAAACATGAAAACACCTCGATAAAAACAACAAAAGGATGGCGTTTTGCTCCATCCTGACAGAAATTGTCTACCTTTCACTATATGAAACTTGAGCAGGACTTTAGGCGTATTTTAATTTCAATCCCATATAAATTATAACAGAAAATGCAAGATTTTTCGACTGACAAAATGGGGTTTTTGCGAAAGGAAAAGCCGCCGGGCCTTTGGCTCGACGGCTTTAATCATGAGAAAAATCGAAGATATGACAGAAAAAAGAAATGTTCTTTCTTGAAAATTGCATCAAAAAGAAAGGAAAAAAATTGACGATGTGATAGGCGCTTCTCTTGACAACTTTTTGCAGGGGGCTTTTTGCGCAAGCAAAATATCACAACAAAACGCCAGGCTCTGTCACTGGCTGAGAAAGGTTTTGTCGATGGTCAGCACGGCGTAAAAGTTGCCGTCCCAAAGGGAGATGCGCTGCTCGATGGCGGCGCGAAGCTGCTCATCGGTCAAGGGGAGGTCATAGGGGGCCACCACGTCAAAGATCAGGTTGGTGTGGGTGGGGCCTGTGACAATGCGAAAATCATGAATGGTCAGGCGGGCGTCAATGTCGCACACCAGCTTTGCGGCGCGCTCACGCAGCTCGTCGGTCTGCGCGTCGCCCACGAGAATGGGGTCCATGTGGATGGTGGCGGCGCAGCCAAGCTCTCTGGTGAGCTGCTTTTCGATGTTGTCGATCATATCGTGCGTGATCAGAATGTCCTGTTCGGCGGGGACCTCTGCGTGCAAGGAGATCATGCAGCGGCCGGGTCCATAGTCGTGGATGACAAGGTCGTGGATGCCGAGCACCTGCTCATGGGCGAGCACAATGTCCTCCACGCGTTGGACAAACGCCGGATCGGGCGGCTGACCGAGCAGAGGTTGCAGCGTCTCCTTCGCGGCTTTGACGCCGGCATACAAAATAAAGCAGGCCACCAGAAGACCGCAGGCGCCGTCGACATTGAAGTGGAAAAAGCGATAGAGCAGCATGGAGATCAGCACCACCGTGGTGGCGACGCTGTCGCTTAAGGAGTCGAGGCTGGTGGCGCGCATGGCGGCCGATCCGATCTTGTTGGCAGCATGGCGGTTGTAGGCCGCCATGTAGAGCTTGACGGCGATGGAGGTCGCCAAAATGACGATCACGAGCCAATGAAACTCCGGCGGACTGGGGTGAAGCAGCTTGTCAAAGGAGGACTGTGCGAGTTCCACGCCCATGAGCAGGATGGCAAGCGACACCACAAAGCCTGCGATGTATTCCATGCGGCCGTGTCCAAAGGGGTGGTCGGGGTCTGGCTTTTTGCCCGCCAGTCGGAAGCCGGCGAGCGTGATGAGCGAGGAGCCGGCGTCCGAGAGGTTGTTGAAGGCGTCGGCCGTGATTGCAATGGAGCCCGAGAGAAGGCCGGCAAAGAGCTTGCCGCCAAAGAGCAGCACATTGAGCGCAATGCCGAGCAGACTGCACAGCGAGCCGTATTTCTGGCGGACGAGAGGGGAGTTTACATCGTCGCTGTTTGGAATCAGACGTTTGACAAGAAAGGTAAACACGGGAATTTCAAACGCTCCTTTTTTGAAGTTGGGGATGTGTGCGGCAAGGGCAAAGGGCGCCACCTGCGAATGAGTCCCCCGGGAAAACAGGGGGCGCGCCGCCACAATGAGGGGACGTTCAAACAAAAAGCCCCCCTATGCAAAGCGAGGCTTTTTCAATGGCAGCTGCGCGCGAAGAAAAGCGTATGGGAAACAGCCGCCTGCAAGAAATTTTACAATTGAACAGCGTACAAGAAAAAACACAGAACAGGGTCGTGCAACTAAAGGCGCATCCAAATTCAAAAACGCCACGGTCGGCGGTTTGGGGCATGCGGGGTTCAGCGTGCGAGGGAGGCGATTGCAGTCTGTTCAACTGCTTTGAAGGGGAGGATGCACGCAGCGGCGCAGAGGCCGGCCGGCGCATCTCCTGCGGCTTGAGCGGCGCTTTGACAAAGCGGGCGCTAAAACGTGCCGCGTTCGCTTGAAAAGTGCCTGTGCGATGCATGTTCGTCGTCATGCTCCGCTTGCCCGCGCGTTTTCTGACTGTGCTGCGGCTAGCCGCTTTGAAATTTCATGGATGCCCGACGATCTGTGCACCCTGTCGGTTTCGGCACCCCGGGGCGAACAAATGTCAAAACGAATCGACGGCGTTGAAGCGGCAAGGGTCGGCAAACGCCAGAGAAACATAAATCTGCAGCTTATTGACCATGCGGCAAATCGGCGCTTTCGCGCGGCAAATCAAAAGGGCCGCAGGGTCGCGCCCCACGGGGCAGAAGGGAACTGCTCCAAAGGCGGGTCGGCGGTGAAAACGCCACCCGGGAAACGGGTGGCGTTGAAAAAGACGAGGGAATTACGGAAAGCGCATTACGCGTCGGTCAGGCTTTGCAGATTGTTGAACACACGGTTGGTGTGGTCTACCGCCAGATGGCTTGCTAGCTCGGCATCGCCTGCGGCGATGGCGGCAAGCAGCTTGCGGTGCTCTTCCAGCATGAGGGTGGGCCGTCCGGGATTTGTCAGCGATTTGTGGCGCGCCATTTTGATGAAGTTGTGAAAATTGCTCATCATGGAGCGCAGCGGACGGTTTTTGCCGGCTCTGCAAATGATGTCGTGAAAACGGGAGTCGAGTTCGAGCACCTTGTTGATATCGTCTTTGTTGACGTAAAACTCAGTGAGATTGACCGTCTCCTCCAGATCGGTGAGCTCGTCGGGGGTGATGCGCTCGGCGGCCAGCCGCGCGGCCAGCCCGTCAAGCGTGAGCTTGATGGTGTAGATGTCGTTGACATCCTGCTCGCTGATACCCAGCACAACGGCGCCCTTGTTGGGGATGCATTCGACAAGTCCTTCGAGCTCCAGCTGACACAACGCCTCGCGCAGCGGCGTGCGGCTGACGCCAAACTCCTCGCACAGATCTTTTTCCGTGAGGTTGGTGCCGGAAGGGTATTTGCCGCTCAGAATATCCTGCTCAAGAGATTGAAACACACGGTTGCGCAGGTTGAGCTTGGCGCTGCTCGATTCCGATCTGTTTGGCATTCCGATAAACATGGCGTCATTCCTTTCTAATCCAAAAGGGATTGTAATGGATCGGTTGTATACACATATCCTATAATCCCATTGTAACTCACTTCGGCACATTACACAAGAGTGAATTGAAAGAAAATCCATAATTTTTCGTTTTCACCAAAAATCGACCCGCATACGGATTCTGT
>CABRXB010000068.1 GCA_902474785.1 uncultured Eubacteriales bacterium
TTTTCACCTCATGCGAAAACGTCGGCCAGGCGGCGCTCAATTTCATCTCGCGGCCTGTCGATGGCAAGGCTGATTTCACTGACAAAGATCTGCCGGGCCGATACCATCATCTTGCGCTCGCCTGTGGACAGCCCCTTGTCGTGTTCTCTCTTCATGAGCAAAAAGAGCACCGACGAGACCTCCGCGATGTCGCCGCTTTTGATGCGCAGCATATTGTCTCGATATCTCTTGTTCCAGTTTCCATCCTCTTCAGGCGGCATGGCGCCAAATTCCTCTAAGAGCTGGCGGGCCTGTCTTTCGCCGATCACCGGACGAAGGCCCACCTCCCGATTCCGATCCACCGGAATGGACACAAGCATTTCGCCGAAAGGCAATGTCATCACATAAAAACGAACGGTTTCTCCCAACACTTCGCGATCCTCAATGCGCTCGATCACGCCTGCTCCATGCATGGGATATAAAACCTTGTCCCCAATCGAAAACACGAAAAATCCCCCCTTGTCCGATGCTTTTTTTATAAAAACATCGTTTTCATTGTCTATTAGTATACCAGATTTATCGTCTGCACGCAAGAAAACCGTGAAATTCATTTTGCGAAAGCAGCGGGACGGGGTGATTTTTAATTGGCAGCCCATTGAAACGGCATGCGTTTGGCCTCAATCTGCACCAAAAACTCCTTTCTGACCTGTCCTTGTTGGAATGGCGGCCTTCTGCCGCTGGCAGAGCGCGCGGCGCAGCTCTGTCAGCTCTGCAAAATTAACCTCTAAAACAACCTCTCATGTTGGTTTTTGTCATTTAAAATTTTATCTAATTATATTTTTCAACACACCTTTTCAAACATGAAACATCGCCCGACAACGCCATTTGCAGATGGCAAGTCGGACGGTGTTTCAGTTTTTAAACAAGGTTTGGCTGACGATCTTTTTGAAGGAGCTGCTCTTGTCCTTTTCTGGCCAAAATAAGTTTATCGGCAATCATGGCGATGAATTCGGAGTTGGTCGGCTTGCCTTTGTTGTTGTGAATGGTGTAGCCAAAATAGCTGTTGAGCGTCTCGACGTTTCCACGATCCCATGCGACCTCCACGGCGTGGCGAATGGCTCGCTCCACGCGCGATGGCGTGGTCTGGAACTGTCTGGCAACGGAAGGGTAAAGCTGTTTGGTCACGGAATCCAAGATGGCGCTGTCCATCACCGCCATCGTAATGGCCACACGAAGGTATTGGTAGCCCTTGATGTGCGCGGGCACGCCGATGTCGTGGATGATATCGGTGATGGCGCGCTCGAGCTGTAGTTGGGTCGAAAGCTGCGGCTCTCCCGCCGTTGTCACCGAGGCGCGTTGAAAATCCCCGCTGGCAAGCGCCCGAATCCGATCCACCAATATGGCAATGTCGTTGTCCTTGAACAGATAGTATGCGGCGCCAGACGCCATTGCCTGACGCGTAATCTCCTCATTGCCAATGCAGGAGTAGACCAAAATCGACGTCTTGACATCGGATTCTCTGGAGGAGAGCGCCGTCAGCACGCCAAGTCCATCGGTGCGCGGAAGGCAAAGATCAAGCACCAAAACGTCGGGTTTGTGACGTCTGGTCTGCACAATCGCATCCTCTCCGGTCGTGGCAATTGCCACCACTTCAATCCCCTGGCCTTCCAGCATCGCTTTTGTGGTCAGGGCAAAATCTTCGTTGTCGTCTGCAATCACGACCTTGATGGTTCGTTGTGACATATCCATAGTGAAACTCCTCCGATGGTTGTGATAATATGATGACGGTCCGTTGTGTTATCCTTATCCATAATTTACCATAAAAAGGAATCGTTTGCAAGCGTTTTTTCAAAATTGATTGGGTATTTTTGGATATTTTCGGAGCTTGGTCTTTTTGTCAGATTATCACGAATTTTATTATAATTCAAGTATATACACTTGTTTTTGTCGAATTATGTCGATGATAGGGGAATTTGAGAATATTTTAAAAAAAAGAGGAGGCCGCCCAAAAAAGGCGGCCTCCCAGCCCTCTTTCGCTAGGGAATTTGCTCAAGCATCGACTCAATGAAGATCCCATACCCCCGCGTGGGATCTCCCAGCATCACATGCGTCACGGCGCCCACCAGTCTGCCATCCTGCAAAATGGGGCTGCCGCTCATGCCCTGTACGATGCCGCCGGTCAGGGCGATCAGGCGATCATCGGTCACCTGAATGGCCATGCTCTTCCCGCTTGCACCTGTGGCCGTCATGATACGCGTGATCGCGATGTCATAGGTCTCAGGTTTTCCGGAAGCGGCGCAGATGATCTGTGCGGGGCCCTCTTTGATCTCCTCCTTGAAGGCGATCGGAATGGCCTCGCCAGACAGCGTGTCCGCTTGCAATGCTTCGCCAAAAACGCCCACACCGCAGTTGACATTCAGGGAGCCGATCTGCTGGTTGTCGTCAAAAACGCCAACCAGCTCACCGGCCGCACCCTTGACACCCTTGCGCACATCGAGCACCTTGGCACCTACGACCACGCCGCTGTCGATGGGGACAATCTCTCCGGTATCCACATCGCAGATGGCATGGCCCAGACCGCCGAACCAACCAGAGGTTGGGTCATAAAAGGTCATGGTACCGATTCCAGCCGTGGAATCACGCACCCATAGCCCCACCTGGAATTTGCCGTCGGTGGAACAAACAGGGGTGATCACGGCGTCAAAGGTGTTTCCTTTGCGCTGCAGCGTCACTGTGACGGGTACACCGTCGCAGTTTTGCAGACGTTCTGACAAATCCTCCACCGTGTGCACGGCTGTGCCGTCTACCGCGGTGATGATGTCCTTGACCTTGACACCGGCGTCCGTAGCAGGATTTCTCACGCCTTCCGGCGTTTCAATATCCGCCGTTCCCACCACCATGACGCCGCTGGCATAGACTTTGATGCCAAAGGCATCGCCGCCCGGAACCAGAAGACGTCGCTGACGCGCTGTCATCACAGGTTCGGCCTGCTGCTGAAGGGCCAACGCGCTCTGGGTGTCGGCCCGAATGCCAAGGGCAAGCACAGAGCAGAGCAATGCGCTCATCAAGAGGCTGCTCGCGAAAGAGAGGTGCTTTTTCAGTTGATCTCTCATGACAAAATCCCTCCCCCACGAGCTAGTTTGCACCACATCAGCGCCGCATATTTTTCTAAAAGAGCGCAAAATATTCTCATTGCGCATTGCGGCTATTGCTTTAAGTGTAGGACAAGCTGTCTGGAAAAATTTGTCAAGTTGTGTTTTCTCTGTTGCTGTTCTTATCTTGCCCAGAAATCAGGCGTTGTTGCTGTTGGAAAAATTAAAAGAGCAGAATTCAAACTTAAAAAAGCTTGATTTCCTGCCCTTCATTTTGCACGATTTACGAATTGGCATACCATTGATATTGCGCCTTTTATTCCTTAATAGCAGCGCAGCATAAAGCGTGAAAATCGCTTCGGTTCAAAATTTTTTATTTTTTGTCATATTTCATTATTTTGCAAACACATATACTGCCCAGCCCAATAAAACCCCCCAGCCCGATCAGAGATTTCAAGAGTGAGAGCGCAATAACCTCTTTGTTGACAGACGCAGCATCCGGCAAAAACAGATCCACCGCGCAGTGATGGCTATGCCAATAGTTCTCCTCTTTCATGTCCCGTATCATACGCGACAAAAGACGAAGACAACGGAAAAATAGATCACGCCGAGCAGAGATATTCCCAAAAGACAGACGGCGTCCAGCGCCCAAATTGCGTCACCTGATTTCATTGAACATCCCCATACTCTCAAATCCGATTCAAGATCTGCGTCTTCTCCGCCCGAGACAACACCGGTTCATTGATTCATGAGACACCGATCGAACGCCATGTTCGCCTACGATCCAAACGCAGACAAAAGGGCAGCCCCCACCATGTCGACCACAAAAAGCCCCATGGTGGCAAGCGTGGCCCGCAGCAGCACCCTTTTGTCAAGCCCATAGCGAAAGGAGGCCCAAAACCAAAGCACACAGCCGGCCAACATCACCCCGCAAGCCCACGCAAAGGCCAAAAACACGCCTGAGACGCCCTTTTGAAGCATCCAGGTGAAAAGACCTGTCAACAGCACCAGCACGCCCAGATAGACGGCCAGCCACCGCGTTGAGACCGGCGGAATTTCCACCGTCTTGAAGCGGCTCGCCGCAGTCGGGACAAAGGCTGTATCCCGGCGTCATGGCCCAGGGGTCGGCGGGGATTTTTCTGTTCAAAGCGAAATCTCCTGTGACATGCGATAGAGCTCAAAGTCAACCTGCCTGGTGGCGGCAAGCGCCTCCTCGATGTCAAGGTCGCACACCCTGCCGTCGCGCACGGCGAGCACCCGATTGCCCCGCCCTGTGGCCAGCAGTTCAGCCGCCAGATAGCCCATCTCACTTGCCGTGATGCGATCTCTTGCCAGCGGGCTGCCGCCGCG
Organism: uncultured Eubacteriales bacterium; assembly: GCA_902474785.1. Taxonomy (GTDB): domain Bacteria; phylum Bacillota; class Clostridia; order Oscillospirales; family Feifaniaceae; genus Galloscillospira. The sequence continues at coordinate 4,422 of CABRXB010000068.1, forward strand.
CTGCACGTGGCCGAGCACCGTGGTGCGCGCCGGGATGCCCGAATCCTCCGAGATGGCGGCGGCCATGGCCTCGCTGCTGTCGAAGCGGCAGTTTTCCCCTTTGAAAATACCTTCAGACGCAACCACGATAAAATGCCGCTTTCCCTTGCTGCGCGTAAACGCAATGCGGTCGAGCACATCTTTTTCATAGTCAAACGTGATCTCCGGCACCAAAATGGCCGTGGCGCCCGTGGCGATGCCGGCCGACAACGCGATGTTGCCACAGCGCCGCCCCATCACTTCAATGACGCTGCACCGCTCGTGCGACTGCGCCGTGTCTCGCAGACGGTCGATCATCTCAATGGCGGTGTTGACCGACGTGTCGTATCCAATGGTGTACTCCGTGCAGGCGATGTCGTTGTCGATGGTGCCGGGAATGCCCACCACCTCCACGCCGCGTCGCGCCAGGTCAAGCGCGCCGCGAAAAGACCCGTCGCCCCCCACCACAATGAGCGCATCGGCTCCGTGGCGTGTAAGCGTGTCAAGCGCCTTTTGCTGACCGGCGGGGGTCATAAACTCCTCCGAGCGCGCCGTGTAGAGCATGGTGCCGCCTCTGTGGATCACATCGGACACCGAGCGCAGCGCAAGCTCCTCCACCTCGTCGTCGATCAGCCCCTGATATCCGCGCAAAACGCCGAGCATCCGACATCCCCGCTCGAGCCCGCCGCGCACAGCGGCTCGAATGGCTGCGTTCATCCCGGGAGCGTCTCCCCCGGAAGAAAGTATGGCAATGCTTTGAGCTCCATGATTCATCTTCGTAGTCTCCTCATGTCAGAGTTGATTTTTCTCAAGGCGCCAGACGTCCAATCGTTCTCCGGCAAAGGCCTTCAAACGGCTGCGCCGCCTTTTTCAGTTTTCTTGATTTGACGCCTAATCAAACAGATCCCCCACCAAGGCCACATTTTCCTCTCCGATGCGCTCTTTGAGCTGCTCGCTCAAATAGCGCAACTGCCCCGCGCGCAGCGGATGACGCATGAGTTTGCCGGAATCGAGCAGGCGCACATAGACATCCGTCTGTCCGGAAAAAATTTGAAGCAGCGCCTCGGCGCGCGCCGCCTGCATGCTCTCCAGGGAGGGCAGGCGCAGATACAGGCCTGGAGGCGCGCCGTTTCTTTTGCCCCGGGCGCCCTGCTGCTCGCCTGGCGAAAGGGGCGCGCCGTCTTGCAGGCCCCACACTTCGTTGCAGACCAGCAGCACTTCGTCGTCCTCCTTGTTGGAGATGCGCACGCGCATGGCCACAAGGTGATCCTTTTGAAGCAGCGTGTTGTATTTTTGCAGTGTGGACGAGAAGACCATGCAGTTGATGGTGCCCGTCATGTCCTCCAGGGTGAAAAAGCCAAGCTGATTGTTGTTTTTGGTGGTCTTAAGGCGACGCCCTGTGACGACGGCTGCCACAGTGACGATCTGCCCGTCGCGATAGGGGGAATCTTCCGAGTCTGCGCGCAGCAGATCCCGGATGGGCACGCCGCCCACCCGCTCGATGTCGGCCTGAAACTCCGACAGCGGGTGTCCCGACAGGTAAAATCCCGTGGCGGCTTTTTCAAGGTTGAGCTTTTCCCGGATGGGCAACTCGGGGATGTCGGGATAATGGGGCTCGGGCGGGGCCGAGACCTCGCCAAAGAGATCGAGCTGCCCTTCCACATTGCTGCGCCGGGCCAAAGCCGCATCGTCCATGAGCGACTCATACACCTCGAGAAGCTGGGCGCGGTTTTGCCCCATGCCGTCAAAGGCTCCCGCCGCGATGAGCGAAGCCATGGATTTTTTGCCGAGCTCCTTGTCCACCATGCGGTCGACAAAGTTGGAAAAACTGGTGAACCGGCCATTTTTCTCCCGCTCGGTGAGCACGTTGTCGATGAGGTGGTAGCCGATGCCCTTGATGGCCACCAGGCCAAAGCGGATGCTCTCTCCCGCAACGGTGAAGCCCTGTTCGCTCTCGTTGATGTCGGGCGGCAAAACCGAGATGCCCATCTTGAGACAAACCCCGATGTATTCGGAAACCTTGTCGGTGCTGTCGAGCACGGTGGTGAGCAGCGCGGCCATAAACTGGCGCGGATAGTGGCATTTCAAATACGCC
>CABRXB010000069.1 GCA_902474785.1 uncultured Eubacteriales bacterium
TACAGGTTGTGTAGAGCAGTCGGCCGCCCGGTTTGACATAGGCGGCGGCATTGCTCAAAATGGCGTGCTGCAACAGCGGCAGGCGCTGAAAAGCGGCGGGGTCTTTGTAGCGAATTTCGGGTTGCTTATGTATGGTGCCGATGGCGGAACAGGGCACGTCGCACAAGACCAGATCGCCCACGTCGCGCAGCATGGGGTTGTAGTTGGTGGCATCGCTGTTTGCCGCCAATATGCTGGAAAAGCCGAGGCGCTCGGTGCTCTGGCGGATTAGTTCGATTTTAAGATCGGTGACATCAAAGGCCAAAACATGTCCCTGATCGAGCATCAGCGAGGCGCACAGAAAGCTCTTTCCCCCGGGAGCGGCGCACAGATCGAGCACGATCTCGCCGCTTTTGGGCGCAGCCGCCTGCACGGCGAAGGCCGAGCTGCGGCCCACCACAAAAAAGGCGCCCTGTGCAAACCCGTCGAGCTTGGTCACCTCTCCCCCGGGCAGCAGCATCGACCCGGGCGTTTTTGTCTCAATTGCGCCGGTCAGACGCGCCACCTCCTCGGATGAGGAGATGACGTGGTTGACAAACAGCGAAAGAGGCGCTCTGCAATCGAGCCCCGGGAGGATGTCCCGGTAAAGGGTGGGATACTGCTCCATGAGCAGCTCCACAAGGGGCTTTGCGATGGAAAATCGCAAGGAGAGGTTGTCCGCTCCGCCCCCCGTGGGCAACGTGAGTTCCTCTTTTTGCCTGACCAGGTTTCGCAGCACGCCGTTGACAAAGCCTTTGGCGCGCGGTTTCATGCGCTCGGTCATACCCACCGCCTCGTTGACGGCGGCGTGGTCGGGGATGCGGTCCAGATAGAGAATCTGGTAGGCGGCCATGCGCAAGATCGCGCGCACCGGCGCGTCGAGCTTTGCCATGGGCTTTGCGGTGAGCGCCTCGAGATGGTAGTCGATGGGCAGCAGTTTTTCCAGCGTCCCATAGGTCAGCTCGGCCGACAGGGCGCGCTCGCGCCGCTCCATCGCGCTGGCGCGGTAGAGCTCGTCTAACGTGGTGGCGGGGAACGTCCCCTTTTTGTCATAGCGCATCAGCGCCTGGCATGCCGCCTCACGAGCACTAGTCACGGTTACGCCCACCTCCAAAGATCAGCACCAGACGCAAAAGCTGCGCCAGCGATGTGATGAGCGCCGCCACATAGGTCATGGCGGCGGCAGAGAGCACGGTGCGCGTCCCGGAGAGCTCCTCCCCCGTCAGAAGGCCCGAGGCGTCGATGGCGCGCAGCGCGCGGGCGCTGGCATTGAACTCCACAGGCAGCGTGACAAGCTGAAAAAGCGCAACAAGGGCAAACAAGATGATGCCATAGTTGATCAGGCTCTGGCTGCTCATAAAGACGCCCAGCAGAATCAGGGGGGTTGAAAGCTGGCTGCCGATCTGGGTCACAGGGATGATGGCGGCGCGCAGCTTGATGGGCGCATAGCCTGTGGCATATTGCACGGCGTGCCCCGCCTCGTGCGCCGCAACGCCGATGGCGGCAACCGAAGTCGAGCTGTCCACCGCGTCGGACAGGCGGATGACGTTTTCACGCGGGTCATAGTGATCGGTCAAATTGCCCTTGATGTGTTCAAAGCGCACGTCGGTGATGCCGTTGTCGAGCAAAATACGCTGCGCCGCTTCCCTGCCGGTCAGCCCGCGCATGCTCTGAATCCGACTGTACTTTCCAAAGGCGGACTGCACTCTGGCCTGGGCAAAAAGCGCCAGCAAGATGGCGGGCATCACCAAAAGGATATAGTATTTGTCAATAAACAATCTTGATTCCTCCTAAACTGAAAAACGAGTGGCCCTACAGGGGGTCGCCCAGTTGCATGATCTCATGGATGGGGTGTCCTGCGAGAAATTGCGCGGCTCCCATGCGCTTGCCGCCCTCGAGCTGGATCTCGGTGAGCACGAGCGACATGCCGTCGCCGCAGGAGACGCAGATCCCCTGCGGATGCTGCACGGCGCTGCCTGGCGGCAGGGCGGTCTGTCCGCCCAAAATGGCGGCATAGACCTTGAGCCGCTTGCCCTCAAAGACGGTGTTTGCGACCGGCCACGGGTTGGTGCCGCAGATCAGCTTGGAGAGCTGCGCCGCAGGACGGGTAAAATCAAGTTTTGAGATGGTCTTGTCGAGCATGGGCGCATAGGTCGCCTGCTCGTTGTTTTGCGGCGTGCGCGGGGCTTTGCCCTGCTCGATGAGGTGAACAGTCTCCACCAGAAGCGGCGCGCCAAGAGCGGCGAGCCTGTCGTGCAGCTCGCCATAGGTCTCATATTGCCCGATGGGAGTCGAGGCAAACAAAATCATGTCGCCCGTGTCAACGCCGGAGGCCAGATACATGGTGGTGACGCCGGCTTCCTGCTCCCCGTTGATCACCGACCACTGGATGGGCGCCGCACCCCTGTATTTGGGCAGCAGCGACCCGTGCAAATTGATGCAGCCAAAAGGCGGCAATTCCAGCACATGGCGCGGCAAAATCTTTCCATAGGCCACCACCGCGATCAGGTCGGGGGCAAGAGAGCGCAAAAGGGGTTCACAGGCGCGGTTTTTAAAGGTCTCGGGTTGGTAGATCGGCAGCCCGAGCCGCTGCGCCTCCACCTTGACGGCGGGCGGCGTGAGCACCTGCTTGCGGCCGACCGGCTTGTCCGGCTGTGTGAAGACGCCGACAATATCATGCCCCGCTTCAACCAGCGCCGCAAGCGAAGGGACGGCAAAATCCGGTGTTCCCATAAAGACGATTTTCAAAAACAGCGCCTCCTTTCATGAATCAAAGCCAATTTGCAGCACAACTTAAACCGCCAGAGCCCCGTGCGGGCGGGTTCGCCCGAACAGGGCTTGCAGCGCGGTCCTTCTTTTTCATGAGCTTTGAGACTCACAGGGATGATCTCTCCTGTCACTTGATTTTTTTGCCGTTGTCGTCGGGGTGGAAGAGATCTGTCGCGCGGTCGGTGAAGAGCACCCCGTCGAGATGGTCGATCTCATGGCACATGGCGCGGGCCAAATACCCCTGCGCCTCGTAGGTTTGCTCCTGGCCGTTGCGGTCGAGCGCGCGGACTTTGATGTTCATGGGGCGGCGAACCGTGCCGTTCAAATTGGTGACCGAAAGGCAGCCTTCGATGTCGTCTTGCGTGCCGCTCTGCTCGAGAATGACGGGATTGACAAGTTCAAACAGGCCGCTGCCGTCGCACACGTCGACCACCACCACGCGACGCAGCACGCCGACCTGCGGCGCTGCAAGGCCCACACCGTTTGCCTCATACATGGTCTGCGCCAAATCGTCGAGCAGCGTGCGGATGCGGTCGTCCACCGTCTCCACCACGCGGCATTTTCGGCGCAGCGTGTCGTTGTCGGTTTTCTCATTTAAGATTCTTCTTGTCGCCATGTTTCATACCTCCAAACAGGCTTGTCGCAACCCGCTAATTCATGGAATAGGGATTTAGGTCGATGGTACAGGTCACGCTGCGCAGGGCTTTTTGCTTCATCAGGGCGCGCAGCGCGTCTGCAAGGCAGGCGCGCACGAAGGCGTCGTCTCTGCACTTGAGCACCGCGCGCCAGCGGAATTTTCCGTTGATCTGATAGATGGGCGCGCGCATCGCTGGAAATAATATTATACTATGATTTTGCTCTTTTTCAAAGAGTTCACAGAGGTTTTTTAAAAAAAACGCCATGGCTTCCTTTGCGGCCTCCTCCTCGGGGGAGGCGCAGATGATATGGTAGATGTCGCAAAAGGGCGGATAGGCTGCCGCCCGGCGAAACGCCAACTCCGAGGCGAAAAAAGCGCCGTAATCCTGATTTTTTGCAAGTTCGATGATGCGGTTGTCGGGCACAAAGCTCTCAACCACGGCGCTGCCCGGCGTTGTCGCCCGTCCCGCGCGCCCGACCACCTGTGTGAGCAGAGAGAAGGCGCGCTCCCCCGCGCGGAAATCATCCTGAAAGAGCAGCGAATCTGCAAACAACACGCCCACCAGCGCCACGTTGGGCAGATCGAGCCCCTTGGTCACCATCTGCGTTCCCAGCAGAATATCATATTCACCCGAGGAAAAGCGTAGAAGCATCTCCTCGTGCGACATTTTTGTGCTGGTGGTGTCGAGATCCATGCGCAAAATACGCGCGTCAGGAAAGAGCCTGTGCAGCTCCTCCTCCACGCGCTGCGTGCCAAAGCCGTGGTGCGACAGGGCGGGCGAGCCGCAGGAGGGGCAGACAAGGGGCAGCGGACGCGTTTTGCCGCAATAGTGGCACATGAGCAGGCGGTTGGCGCTGTGATAGGTCATGGAGATGGAACAACTGTCGCAGTGGATGACTTCGCCACACTGACGGCATCCCAAAAAGGTATGGTAGCCGCGGCGGTTGAGAAACAAAATGGCCTGTTTGCCCTGCGACAGCGTGTCGGTCAGCGCGGCGATGAGGGTGGGGCCTGTGACGGAGGACTCCCCGCATGCCAGCTCATCGCGCAGATTGGTCACCGTCACTTTGGGGAGGCCAAGATCCGTATAGCGGCTGCCCAGCTCAAACAGATGATATCTCCCCTGCTGCGCCGCAGCATAGCTCTCCACCGACGGGGTGGCCGAACACAGCAGCAGCAGCGCGTTGCACTGTGCGGCGCGGTATTTGGCTATCGTGCGCGCATGGTAACGCGGCGTGCTCTCCGACTTGTAGGCGTATTCCTGCTCCTCGTCGATGACGATCAGGCGCAGGTTGGCGACCGGCGCAAAAACGGCCGAGCGCGTGCCCACCACGATGGGGCACTCTCCCCGCCTGATCCTGCGCCACTCGTCCCGGCGCTCCCCGGCGGAGAGGCCGCTGTGCAGCACGGCGACCTGTTTCCCATAACGGCCGAAGAAGCGGTCGGTGAGCTGCGGCGTGAGCACGATCTCGGGCACCAACACAATGACGCCGCCCCCCTCCTGCTTGACCCTGTCGATGAGACGCAAGTAGCAAAGCGTCTTGCCGCTGCCGGTGACGCCGTGAAGCAGCGCAACGGCGGGCTCCCTTTTTTGGAGCAGCGCCTCCATCCCGCAAACGGCCTTCTCCTGCTCGGGCGTCAGCAAAATGGGGGCCTGCCCCGAGTTGCTTGTTTTCATAGGGGGTGTGCAGCTTTTCGCACAGCGTCACAGTGAGCAGGCCGCGGCGTTCAAGCGTGGCCACCACCGAGCGGGTGACGCCCGCCAGATAACACAGCTCCGCCACAGACAGGTCGCCTCCCTGCAAAGTCTCAAGCACGGCGGCATGTTTGTCGCGCAGGGCCCCCTGTGTCTGAAGATAAGCGCTCACCTGCTCGGGCGAGGCGGACAGGCTGGCGACCTGTCGCAGCGTCTCCTGCGCAAGACCCCGCCGCGCCATAGTGGGTTTGACCGCATCGCGCTCCATCAGGCGAGCGATCACGGGGGAGGCGCCTCTGCCCAGCAGCGCGGTCACCTTCTGTACGGTGGGCGCCGCCATGCCCGCAATGGCCTGTATGACTTCGCGCTCCTCGCCCGACAGATCCGGCGGCAGATCGTCTGTCACTTGCAGCCGCTCTTCGAGGGAATAGCGAACGCCGGAGGGCAGCATGGCGCGCAGCGCGTCGAAGACGGTGCAAAAGCAGCGATCCCTGACAAAGAGCAACAGTCCCATCATGGCCTCGTCGAGCAGAGGCGGACTGTCGAGCAGCGCTTCCAGTTCTTTGAGGGCGGTCTGCCCGCTCTGCTCGCAGACCGACAGCACAAGGCCCTGGGTGAGACGGTTGGCCCGTCCAAAGGGGACGACCACCCGCGCGCCGCGCTGCACATCGCCGTCGAGCTCTGCGGGGATATGGTAGTCATACTCCCGGTCCAGCGCATAACTTTTTACATCGAGCGCAACCCTGGCAACCACGTCTGTTTCCTCCTTTCGACAAAAGAGGCCGACAAATGTCGGCCTGAGGCTTCTCTAAGAGCCTGAAAATCGTCACATTGACAGATGATCTTTTTCAAACATCCCGACCGGCGGGGCAAACGTTTGCCCAAGGGCGGTTTTACGGCCTTCTTTTGCAGCTTTGCCTTTTGTGTTTGTCCAGCGTCAGTATTGCTCCTTGGACTCCACGATGCTCACCTCGCCGGCGGCGATTTCATTGATGGCGGTTTTGACAGGCTTCTCGGTGATGATGACGCCGCGATCCTTGGCCTGCGCCGCAATCTGCCGCGCTCTTTTGGAGGCGGCGATCACCAGCGAATAGCGGCTTTCATGGTGGGGAGTCAGTTCATTGATAGAGGGATACAGCACATATACACGACCTTTCCAAGTGTTTGAACGGGGAAATGGCCGAAACCTTTTTTCGGCCAATAGGGATCATATGAAAGGATACAGATCGTTGCCCGGTTACAGCGTCATCTCATTCATCAGGGCGCACACGAAACCCGCCATGCTGGTAAAACGCAGGTGTTCTGCGCGCAGGATGGCCTCGATGTCGCAAATAGACCGGTCAACTGTCGAGTTGACCACA
>CABRXB010000070.1 GCA_902474785.1 uncultured Eubacteriales bacterium
ATTTGGTGAAACCGACAAAGTTTTTACCATCAACCATGATCTATAACAGGGACCCCGGTTCTGTCTCCCGGCTCTTCACGCACAGCGGTCACAGCCCTGCGGTCTGTTTGTAAGGGGTGCGCCCTGTCGCATGTCGAGCACCAAACAGGCCCCGACGCCGATGCATAGGTCGGGTTGCACTTTTTTGAAACCCCTTTGAAAACGGGAGGGCGTCGCCTTTTGCCCCTGACAGGGAAGCTCCCTGCGCGCTTTTGCCCGCTTTTGTTTTCAATTTCAACCCATTATGATACAATGCAAAGTAAAAGGACAAAACATAGAAATGCGGTGGGGTGTTTTTTCGATATGGAACGGCAGAAACGATTTTTCAACAAACCCGAAAGGCTGCTGCTTTTCATTGCGCTGCCGCTGATGCTCCTCTTCTGCATCGCGGTTTGGCTGATCCAGGGCAGCATCCCCGTTGAGACAGTCCGCTCTCAGCAGGGCGTGTGGGATTTGCGGGACGTTGATTTTGATGCGACCAATGTCCGCTTTCAAGGCGTTGTGGAATACATTCCCCATGCGCTTTTGACGCCAGAGGAGTTTGCAGCGCGGGCGGATGAGGCCGAGATCGTCGACCCCTTTGGCCACAGCGCCGCCTTTGGCACCAGCCGCATTCGCCTGCTGGTACCGGACGGCAGGGCATATGTGATCGCGGAGAGTTCGCCTCTGGCCTGCGACCGCATGTATGTCAACGGCGTCTGGATTGAGGATATCGGCAAGCCGGGCGACAGCGCGCAGACCACGACAGAGGGCGACGTTTTGTTTTCCTACACGGTCTACCCCGAGGACGGCGTCATCGAGCTCGTGCAGCAGGTGTCCAACTTCGCACACCGCAAAAACGAAAGTCATGCCGGGTATGTCGTCGGCAGCGTGCCGATGATGCGCGCCTTTGTCTCGTGTACATACGTTGTGACGGCGCTGCTGATCGGCTGCTTCATCACGCTGTTTTTGGTCCATATCACCTTGTGGCTGCTGTTTCGCGGCTATAAGGCCAATTTATACTTCGCGCTGTTTTGTCTGACCTGGGTGTTTCGCACGGCTGTCACCGGCCCCAAGCTGGTGACGGCGCTCTTTCCAAGCTTTTCCTGGTTTGCGGCCTTTGCCATCGAATATGTCTCGATGGCCCCCGCCATGGTGCTTTTTTTGCTGATCTACAGCGCCATGTTCCCCGGCGTCATCCAAAAGTGGTATCTTTGGCTGGTCGCCGTTGCATCGGCGCTGTGGGCTGGTGTCCACGCTGTGTTCGACTCCTTGACCATTTCTCAACTGTTGAGCTATTATCAGATGCTCATGGGTGTGACCATCGTGTATATTCTTGTGCGTTCGGTGGTGAAAATCCGCCGTGTGGCGCTTCCCCAGTCGCTGTTTTTGTGCGGCAGCGCGATCATGGCCTATGCAACCGTGCGCGACATCCTTTTTTACCGCGACATTTTTATCCCGCCTTATGGCGCCTATGCCAACGCGCCGCTCTCTGAAATGGCGCTGCTGCTGTTTGTCTTTTTGCAGATGACGGCTGTGTTCATCGGCACCATCCGGGAGATGGACGCCGTGCGCGCCAAGGAGCAAAGGCTGCTCGCGGAAAATGCCGCCCTCGACCGCGTGAGCCGTCTGCGCGCCGATCTGCTCGACACCCTCTCCCACGAGCTGCGCACGCCGCTGGCCGTCATGATGGGCTATGCGGAGCTGGCGGTCAAGGAGCTGCGACTCAAGGGCGTTGCACAGGAGACCACCGCCGACCTCGACGTGATCGCAGCCGAGGCCGGGCGCCTGGCCGTTTTGGTGGAGGAGGCCCGCCGCCTCTCACTCTCGCGCGATGCAGCAGAGAACCGGCGCCCCTTCCCACCGGGCGAGGTCATCCGGCAGACGGCGCGACTGTACGCCCCCATCCTTCAGCGGCACGGGACGCTGCTGGAACTGGAGCTTGCGCCGGATCTGCCCATGGTGTACGGCACGCCAGATGAGCTGACGCAAGTGCTGTTCAATCTGCTGACCAACGCGGGCAAGCACACCGAAAACGGCCATGTGCGCATCAGCGCCGCGCTGGAAGAGGGCGCGGTGCGAATTTCGGTTGCCGACGACGGCAGCGGCATCCGGGCGGAATTTTTGCCCCACGCCTTTGAAAAATACGCTCATGACGACCCCGACGGCAGCGGGCTGGGCCTCTCTTTGTGTCGGGTAATTGTTGTAGGATTTGGCGGCAAGATCGCCATGGAAAGCGAGCTTGGAGCGGGCACGCGCGTCACCTTTACGCTGCCGGCCCACGACGGGGGAGAAGCGCCGTGAGTGGGCAAAAAACCATCCTGCCGGGGGAGAGTGGCAGCGGGCCGGGCCTCTCTTTGTGCCGGGAGATTGTTGCAGGATTTGGCGGCGAGATCGCCATGGAAAGCGAGCTTGGAGCGGGCACGCGCGTCACCTTTACGCTGCCGGCCCACGACGGGGGAGAAGCGCCGTGAGTGGGCAAAAAACCATCCTGCCGGGGGAGAGTGGCAGCGGGCCGGGCCTCTCTTTGTGCCGGGAGATTGTTGCAGGATTTGGCGGCGAGATCGCCATGGAAAGCGAGCTTGGAGCGGGCACGCGCGTCACCTTTACGCTGCCGGCCCACGACGGGGGAGAATCGTCATGAACGAGCAAAGAACCATCCTTCTGGTGGAGGACAACCAGCATTTGAACAAAATCAACGGCGCAGCCCTGCGGCTTGCGGGCTACCGCGTGTTGACCGCGCTGACAATCGGCGAGGCAAAGAAAACTCTTGAGGAGACTGAGCCCGACGCCATCGTTTTGGATATCCTGCTGCCCGACGGAAACGGCGTGGACTTTTGCAGGGAGATCCGCGAGCGCACCGGCGCGCCGATTTTGTTTTTGACCTCGGTGACAGGCTATGAGCAGGAGCTCGAGGGTCTGCGCGCGGGCGGAGACGACTATTTAAACAAGCCCTTTCGCCAGGAGATGCTGCTGGCCCGCATCGAGGCATTCTGGCGTCGCGACGAGATTCAAAAGCGGGGTCGCCAGCCCATTGAGCTGGTGCGCGGGCCGCTGACGCTCAGGGTCGTGGCAGGGCGGGCGCTATTGCACGGCGAGGATCTCATGCTGACCCAAAAGGAATTCGCCCTGCTTTTATATCTGGTGCAATATGAGGGCCGATTGCTCGACAAGAAGACGCTGTATGAAAATGTCTGGGGCGGCCCTCTGCTCGGCGACAGCCAGGCGCTCTATGCGTCGATATCCAGGCTGAAGAGAAAACTTGAACCTGCCTGTGGAGAGGGCATTTTCCTCTTTGCCAAACGCGGTCAGGGCTATTGTTTTACCTATCGGCCGGACAAATAGAGCGTGAATCGTCTGTAAAAAACGCGAAACTGACAAATCTGTCAGTTTCGCGTTTTTTGGTACCGGAGAAAAATCAGGTATGCTATACTTGAAAAAACTATGCCCTCTCAAAAGAGATGCATGCAACGTTTTTGTTTTCACCTTTGAGTCAGCAAAAAGGGAAAAGGGCAGGCGTCAAAAGGCAGGCGCAACACCGTTTCCGGATTGCCCTGCCTCTGCCAATCGCCCTTGCAGTTACAACGCTGGCACTCATTCAGGACAAGGAGGCAAACAGATGAAACGAAGAATCCTATCATTCCTTCTCGCACTGTGCATGCTGTTTACAACATTGCCGGTGTCGGCCATCGCGCTTGTGTCATCAAAGCCATCCTCCACCCCATCCGTGCCCTCCTTTTCCGATACCGACGGGCACTGGGCGAAGGATGCGATTGAGGCATGGGCCAATTGCAAGGTGCTCAAGGGTGCAGACGGCCTGTTTCGGCCTGATGCGTTCATCACGCGCGCCGAGCTCGCAGCGGTGCTAAACCGCGTCTTTGGCTACCGGACAACGGCCGACGCCGCCTTTGCCGACGTGCCGACCGGCGCGTGGTACAGAGACGACATTGGCAAGCTCTATGCAGCGGGCATCATGAAGGGCGACGGCAACGGCGTGATGCGCCCCGATGCAAACATCTCCCGCGAAGAGGCGGTGGTCATGATAGCCCGCGCCTTTGAAGTTGAGGAAAACGCGGGCAACGAACACCCCTTCCCCGACGCAGCCAACATTTCAAGCTGGGCAAGCCTGCTTGTCGACGGCATGAAGGAGTGCGGGTTTGTCTCGGGCGACACGGCGGGCAACTTCAACCCCAAGGCCAACATCACCAGAGCAGAGGTCGTCACCGTTTTAAACAATATGATTGATATTTTTGTCCACACGTCGGGCGAGCACGACTTTAAAAGTGTCGGTAAAGTGACGGGCAGCGCGCTTGTCAACACCAAAGGGACAAATATCAAGAACCTGTCCACGGCGGGCAACTTCTACATCGCCGAGGGCGTGGGCGAGGGCGATGTGACCATAAGCGGCGCCACGGTTGGAGGCACGCTGTTTATCCGCGGCGGCGGGTCGCAGAGCGTCCATCTCGAGGGCGGTAACTTCAACGCCATTGTGATGAACAGCCGCGAGAACACCCATCTCGACTTGTCGGAGCAGACCAAAGTGGAGCGCATCTATTTGAATGCCTCTGCCAGCGTTGTCCATGGCACGGTGTCGCTGGTCTATGACGTCGACGCGGGCAAGCTGACCTTTGCCGGCACCATCGACCAGGTCACGCTCAACGCCGACGGATCGGCCAAGGTCACGGCAAACGGCATGGTCTATGATGTCATCCCCATCTATCTTGCAAACAGGCCTAAGACCACCTTTGTCATCTCGGCGGGCGCCACCGTGAAGGACATGGTGCTGCATGGGCCGGTCAACATCGGCGGGACTGGGACCATCGACAAAATGGAAGTCCACGCCGACGGCGTTGTCATCGACGAAGAGGTGGACATCGACCTCAAAGACATCACGGTTGACGAGGGCGTCGTCCTCACCATCGGAGACAAGGAATATGTCGGCACAGGCGATCCGCTCACCCCCGAAACACCGTCGCCCGACATCCCCTTTGGCAGCGGCAAGCGGCGGGTGCCGGTGACAAGCGTATCGCTGTCGAGCAAGACGCTGACGCTGGCCATCGATGAAGAGGGCGCAGACACCCTGGCGCTCACGGCGACGGTGCTTCCTGAAAACGCCACCAACCAGGAGATCGCCTGGCATTCGGAGAACACCGAGGTTGCGGTGGTCGACGGGTTGGGCAATGTCACAGCCGTTGCCGAAGGCCAGACGACAATCACCGTGACAACGGCCGACGGCGGCCATCAGGCCAGCGCCGAGGTCGACGTGCTCGGAGCGATCGACTTCATTGAGGAGAAGCCCTATCTATCGGCCTATGCCTCATATAATCCCTATGAGGGGAAGATCTATCTGGACTGGGCGAGCAACACCCCCGACGGAACCTTCCTCATCTATTCGGGCGTCGATGCGGAGCAGTTGGATCTGTTGCAGAGTCTTACCGGCGTGTACAGCCATGAAATCGACGCCGCCGATGTTGCGCAGACCCTGTATTTTCAGGTGAAACAGGTCGTTTCAGAGGAGCTCACGCTGGAGTCGGGCGTGATGGAGCTTGTCTTTGACAGCGAGGGTCTGTTCGTCCCCGACGAGGAGGATCCTATCGCCCTGGAGGTAGAAACCAACCCCTTCTTGATCGACACGGACAAAGACGGGCTCTCCGACGGGATGGAGGATTTCCTTTCGGGGCAAGGTTACGAATTTGACTCCGCGGATCCCCATTCGTTTACGGGAGATGAGAGCATTCTGGATGGCGACGCGCTGGTGGACTATATCTGCTATCTGGAGCAGCCGCCACAGGACTATCGCGTCTGGCTTTCGCTGACGCTTCCCGCCTCGCTCATCGAGCTGCTCTCCCTGGAGGACATCTCCCAGAGCAACGGATTTTTTGGAGACAGCATCTATGGCTATATCGGCGCGCCGGCTGTTCAGATCAATTTCCCGAAGGAGCTGTTTGACAAGCTTTCAAACATCAAGCTTGTCTGTGAAATCAGCGGCGGCGCCGCACAGGAATTGAGCGACAGCGAGCCCGAATTCACCTATTTCAACGAAGAGACCCAGATGTTTGAGGATGTTGCGGCCCAGGAGTTCTCGGACGCGGGGGACGTCGTCAAACTGACGGCCAATCTGGAGCATTTCTCCTACTACACCGTTGTCGACAAAGAGGAAATTGGAGAATACCCAGAGCTCGACCCCGACTTTACGGAAGAGGATTTTAAAGAGCAATTCAATCGATATGACGACAACAACACAGACGTTGTGTTCCTGGTTCCAACGCCAGAAGACCCGAATGGTTTGACGTGGTACTCTCAGTGGACAGAGCCCGGTGAATACGCGCCGGTGGACATTGTGAGAGAATTTGCAGACTACTTTGGGGAAAATTTAAACTGCGTTGCGTTGTCGACGAGAAAATGCGCG
>CABRXB010000071.1 GCA_902474785.1 uncultured Eubacteriales bacterium
GCAGGCGGGGCGTCAGCGCGAGTTTCACCAGTTTGGCGTCGAGCTTTTTGGCGCCGCCACGCCCGCGGCCGACGCCGAGGTGATTTTGGTGGCCTTTGAGCTCTTTTCGCGTTTTGGTCTGGCCGATCGCCTGCTGCTCAAGCTCAACTCCATCGGCTGCCCCGTCTGCCGCGCGCAATACCGGGAGGCACTGCTCTCCTATCTCGAGGGACACCGCGCCGCGCTGTGCGACACCTGCCGTCAGCGCATGGACAAAAACCCCATGCGCGTGTTCGACTGCAAGAGCGAGATCTGCCAGGGCATCGCCACCGGCGCCCCGCTCATCACAGACTACCTTTGCGGCGACTGCCGGGCGCACTTCGAGGCTCTGCAGCAGACGCTTTTGGCGCTTAAAATCCCCTTTGAAGTCGACCCCACCATTGTGCGCGGGCTCGACTACTACCGCCGCACGGTGTTTGAATTCGTCAGCGGCGACATCGGCGCGCAGGCCACCGTGTGCGGCGGCGGCCGGTACGACGGGCTGGTGGAGGAGCTGGGCGGCGACCCGCTGCCCGGCATCGGCTTTGGCCTTGGCATCGAGCGCCTCATCATGAGCCTCGACAGCGCGGAATATGCCTTCCCGCCGCTTCCGGGCGTGACGGTCTACGTCGGCATGACCGACGCTTCGCTCGACGTGCTGACCACAAAGCTGGTCACAGATCTGCGCCGCGCCGGGATTTCCGCCGAGAAGGACATCGTGGGACGCTCGGTCAAAGCGCAGATGAAATATGCCGGAAAGCTCGGCGTGCGCTACGCTCTCATCGTCGGCCAAAACGAGGTCGAAACGGGCCTTGTCACGGTCAAGGACATGCAGGGCGGCGAACCCTTTGAGGCGCGGCTTGACAGCTTGGCGCAGGCCCTTTTGGAGCGGATACAGGCGCAGTAGTTCTTTTGCCTGATGACAAGGCATGCGGACAGGAAAGAGGACGGCGGCAGCCCGGCGGCGGCAAAGACCGCTTTGCAAACGGCGCCATGTGCTGCCCGCTTTGAGAACAGACCCTGGGGGATTTCCCCATTTCACGAGAGAAAGGATGCACAATCGTATGATCGAGACAATTGCAGGACTCAAGCGAACCAAGTATTGCGGACAGTTTCGCAAGGAGGACATCGGCACGCAGGCCACCGTGTTCGGGTGGGTTCAAAAGGTGCGCAATTTGGGCGGACTGATCTTTGTCGATCTGCGAGATCGCACCGGCCTGGTGCAGTGCGTCTTTGACGAATCGGTGGACAAGGCGCTTGCCGACAAAGCCTTTGAGGTGCGCGGCGAGTTTGTGCTGGCGGTGTGCGGCGCGGTGCGCGCCCGCGAGGTGGTCAACGACCGTTTGCCCACAGGCGATGTGGAGATTTTGGCCACCGAGCTGCGCGTTCTCTCTGCCGCCAAGACGCCGCCCTTTGAAATTGTCGAGCAGAGCAACGTCAACGAGGAGCTGCGGCTCAAATACCGCTATCTCGACTTGCGCCGCCCCGACGTGATGAAAAACCTGCTGCTGCGTTCGCGCACCTACAAGATCGTGCGCGACTACTTTGCGGAAAACGGCTTTGTGGAGATGGAGACCCCCATCTTGATGAAGTCCACCCCCGAAGGTGCGCGCGACTATCTCGTGCCCTCGCGCGTGCACCCCGGCCGCTTTTACGCGCTGCCCCAGTCGCCCCAGCTGTACAAGCAGCTGCTCATGCTCTCGGGCTTTGACCGCTACATTCAGATTGCACGCTGTTTTCGCGACGAGGATCTGCGCGCCGACCGGCAGCCCGACTTCACGCAGATCGACCTGGAGATGTCCTTTGTCGAGCGCGACGATGTGATCGCCATGAACGAAGGGCTTTTGCGCCGTCTGTGGAGCGAGCTCATGGGCGTGGAACTGCCGACGGCCTTTCCCCGCATGACCTATAGGGAGGCCATGGACCGCTATGGCTCCGACAAGCCCGACCTGCGCTTTGGGCTTGAGCTTGTCGACCTGTCGGACGTGCTGCGCGGCTGCGATTTCAAGGTCTTCGCCTCGGCGCTGGAAGAGGGCGGCTGCGTGCGCGCCATCAACGTCAAGGGCGGCTTTGAAAAGCTCTCGCGCAAAGAGATCGACAGCCTTGGCGAATATGTCAAGACCTACCGCGCCAAGGGGCTCGCCTGGGTGCGCATGGGGGAGCAGCCCACCTCGTCGTTTGCCAAGTTTTTGAGCGAACAGCAGTTTTCCAGTCTGCTGGAGGCGATGGATGCGCAAAGCGGCGATGTGATTTTGGTGGTGGCCGATGCGAAGCCCGCGGTGGTGTTCGACGCGCTGGGGGCGCTGCGCTGTGAAGTGGCGCGCCGGCTGGATCTGATCGATAAGGACAGGTGGGAATTTTTGTGGGTGACAGACTTCCCGCTGCTGGAATACGACGAGGAGCAGGGCCGCTATGTGGCCATGCACCACCCCTTCACCGCCCCCATGGACGAGGACTTGCCCCTGCTCGACACCGACCCCGGCAAGGTGCGCGCCAAGGCGTATGACTGCGTGCTCAACGGGTATGAGATCGGCGGCGGCTCCATTCGGATTTACAACACACAGCTGCAAAGCCGCATGTTTGACCTGCTGGGGCTCTCCAAGGAGCAGACGGCACGTCGGTTCGGCTTTTTGCTCGAGGCTTTCGACTATGGAACGCCACCCCACGGCGGCTTGGCCTTTGGCCTTGACCGCCTGGTCATGCTGCTGGCGGGGGAGGACAACATCCGCAACGTCATCGCCTTCCCCAAGGTGCAAAACGCCAGCGAGCTCATGAGCGGCGCGCCCGACACGGTGGACGATTCTCAACTCGAAGAGCTGTCGATCAAGGTGTGGGACTACAAGGGTGAGTGAGGCAATCATCCCCGGGTGGCGACGTCCGGGGATTTTCTTCGAAGCGGCGAGCGGTCGGCGCATCAGGGCAAGTGGTATAGAGGGCCGATATCTCGCTGATTGAATTTGGACGACAAAGGAAGTTTGGTTGGTTTTGCCGCCGCGGGGAAACGGACATGGTTCAGGGGAGCCACGCTGCGGCGGGGAGCCACGCTGCTGCGGGAATACACTGCAAAAAAAGTTTTTGAGGGCAGGCGGCGAAAATGACGGCCGGACTTCCCCCATAAAACGGGAAATCCGTTGCAAAGAAAAGACGCTCCTTTTAAAACAGGGCGTGGCGCAGGTTAGACAACACGTTTTGATCGCGGCGCGGCAAAACCCTGGCGACGTTTGAGACATTCAAAAACGGCGCGCCTGGGAAGTCGGGCAGCGCGAATAAAACGCGCCTGGCGCGGGGCAAGAGATCAAAAAAGACGAAAAGGGGGAATCCCCATGCCTGAACTGGAGGTGGGACAGCCCATCGCACAGGCGGTGGGAAACGCCGCCACCAAACTGGTGCTCAGCGCGCCGGTCAAGGGCGGCGACGTGCGCCGTGTGACCATCGAACGCCGCGGGGAGGTCTATCAGGCCGAGACCCTGACCAAAACGCAGGCTTTTCACCGCATGCTGCGAAAGGAGGAGCTGCAACCCTTCGTAGAGCAGATGCTGGGTGAGAAGCTGACGCAGCTTCACGCCTGGGACGAGACGCATGAATACGCCGTGCGCGTCACGGCAAAGGGGCGAATTCTGCGTTCGCGCCGCCCCTGTGCAGCGCCTCCCGCCGTGCGTGAGCAGCACAACAGGGAAAAACGATATCTCATCGAGCAGGGAGAGGATGTCCCCGCCCTGGTCGACATGGGTGTGTTCACCAAAGAGGGGCGCGTTGTGGCCTCGATGTATGACAAATACCGCCAGATCAACCGCTTTGTCGAGCTGGTGGACGACGCCGTGTCCGCGCTGCCCGAGCGGGACGACCGCCCGCTCACAGTGCTCGACTTCGGGTGCGGCAAATCCTATCTCACCTTTGTGCTCTACCACTATTTCACGAAGGGAAAGGGCAGGCGGGTGCGCATGATCGGCCTCGATCTCAAGGAGGACGTCATCGCTCACTGCAACGAGACGGCGCGCCGCTATGGATACGACGGCCTGACCTTCGAACTCGGAGACATCAACGGGTACGAATGCAAGTATCCCGTCGACATGGTGGTGACGCTGCACGCCTGCGACACGGCCACCGACCACGCGCTCTTTCACGCGGTGCGCTGGGATGTGCCGCTTATTTTGTCGGTGCCCTGCTGTCAGCACGAGGTGGGAGGACAAATCAAGGGTGGCGATCTGGCGCTGCTGACGCGTTACGGTATTGTCAAGGAGCGTTTTTCGGCGCTGCTGACCGATGCGCTGCGTGCAAACCTGCTTACCTGCTGCGGCTATAAGACGCAGATTTTGGAGTTTGTGGACTTTGCGCACACCCCTAAGAACCTGCTGATCCGCGCGGTCAAGGGCGGGGTCTCGCCTGCGGCGCGGGAAAAGGCGTTGCGCGAGGTCAAGGCCGCGCTCGAGGCGTTTGAGCTTGATCCCACGCTGCCGCGCCTGCTCGAGCAGGCGGGACTTGTGCAAGGGCTGACAAAATAGCTCCCATCTCCGGGAAGAAAAGCATACAACGCTGCGAATCGAAGGGACGACGGCAGAAAAAGCAGACGGTCGTGGCCGCCGCCAAATTGGATGAGCCGCGTCGATCGTGCGGCCGTGTGACCGGCGAGGGCGGCAAAGGGACGACTTTCGGCGCGCCTTTCGACAAAAGCGAGAAAAGTGCACAGGTTGAAAACAAGATGTTTGAAAACGGGGTCTGTTGCCCAACAAGGGCGGAAAATGGCTGGCGCGAGCCGCGGCCTTGGCGACGCCGATGCGCGATGCCGCGGGGCGCTTTGCGCCGGCGCTGGAACAAGAAAGCGTTTTTCACGGGACTGAAACGGGATCTGCAACCTTGCCGCCAACGATACAAATGGGCGGTTGCGCCCTGCAATCGCCGATTTGTGGAGACAAAAAGAGCGTGCAGATTTGCTTTGCAGGTCGCAAGGCTACAAAAGGAGTGTGTAGACATGAAAAAACTCGCGTTATATGTGGGAATCCTGGGGATGCTGCTCTGCTTTTCGGCCTGCGCCGCGCCGGTGCAGGAGCAGGAGCCTGACGAGCAGACCTTGCCCGCCGGATCCGGGAACAACAACAAAGACGCCCTGGTGTTTGGGGTGCTCAAAACCCCTTTTGAACATTTCGAGGTTTTTGAAGAAATTCCGCGTGAGCAATGGCCCACCGTCTTTGAGCAGGATGGCAAATACGGCTACCTCGACGCACAGGGAAACGTGCTGGTCGCTCCCATCTACGACAGGTGCAGCCCCTTTTGGAACGGCAGGGGCAACGCGCGGCTGACCGATGAAAATGGGAATTTTCACTGGCAGAGTTTCGGGGTCGACGGCAAGGCGCTGCAGTTTGAAACCATGGGCTTTTTCGGCGGCATGTCGCTGGTGAGAGACGGCGACATGTGGGGATATGTCAATCAAAAAGACGAGGTCATCGTCCCCCTCGTCTATGAAAAGCTGGTGCAGCGCGAATCCACCGACCCGCGCATTGCCTACGGCATGCGGGACGGCTGCTGGGTGCTGCTCGATTTGGAAGAGGGCTGCGAGCTGCGCTATGAGGAATATGACGAGAGCCGCAAAGAGCAGTACAGCGAGGTCTACACGCTGCCGGCGGAAGAGCTGTGCATTGTCAACATGGCGTTGACAGTGCAGTGGGAGCCCGACTGGTGCGGGCAGCGCATCCCCGCCGTGCTGTTGGAGGGCCGGTCGTTCGACTTGTATGAAGACAACCAATTTGTCGGCACGGCTGCCGCCAAAATCGGTCAGGGCATGTACGAGGGGGAGATCGCCTGTATGCTGACCGGCTACTCGGAGGATTTCTCCGATCGAAAGATCCCCGATCATTTTGCCGTTCCCGCCGGGGTGGGACGTGCGGTCTCCCTGAACCCTGGAGAGCAGGAAAATTACCGTCAGGCCATTGCGAGCTTTTTGGAGCAGGAGGGCTTTGACGCACAGCAGTGGAGCTTTGGCGCCGCCGTCTGGGAGGGCGCGCTGCTGCCCCAGGGGGAATGTGCGCTCATCGAGATCGAAGCGACCAGAGGGGACATGACAACCAGCCTGCCGCCGCTGAATTTGGCGGCGGGGCCCTCCACGGCTGTGACGGCGCTGGCCTCCGTGCAGCAAGGTCCCCGGGAATTTGAGATCGCAGTGTGCCAGCAAACGATCGACTCGAAAACAATTGTCTCGATGTTACAGGCGCTGAGCGATCTGCTCAACCCCAACTACTTTTGCGCTCTTTTGCTCATTGAGGACATCGAAAACCCGCAGGACTACACCGTGCTGAGCAAGACCGACATGACTCAAGGGCAATATCACGACAGGTTGATTGGCGTGTACGACTTCAACAGCGACGGGGTGGCCGAGCTCATT
>CABRXB010000072.1 GCA_902474785.1 uncultured Eubacteriales bacterium
GCGCAAGCGCCGTGTCGGGACTGGTCGGGGTGCTCGGCGCGCTCAAGACGGCGCAGGCGGCCGCCGCCGGTGGACAGCTCACGCTCAACGCAGTGATGGCGGCGATGCCGGCCGGGGCGCTGGCAACGGCGATCGGCCTTGTCGTCGCCGCGCTGGGGGCCTGGGCCATTGCCGACGGCCTGATGTCGGACAAACAAGCCAGCCTCAACAGGCAGATGCGAGAGACCATCGAGAGCTGCGACGAGGCGACGCAGAGCATCAGGGACAGCGCCGCCGAGCGGCAGGGCGAGCTTGACACAATCAAGGAGCTCATCCCCCGCATCGAGGAGCTCAACAGCAAGACCAATCGCTCGGCGCAAGAGCAAGAGGAGCTCAACGCCCTGGTGAGCACGGCAAATGGGCTATACCCCGGCTTGATCGGCAACATCGACAGCGAGAGCGGGGCCTATGACCTCAACACACAGGCCATTTATCGCAACATCGAGGCGCTGCGCCTGAAGATGCAAATTGAGACAAACGAGAGCATTCTGGCCGAAAAACTCAAGGCAAAGCGAGAGCTGCAAACACAGCTCGAGCAGGCGGCGGACATCCAGCTTGGCTTGCAGGGCATGGAGGCCTTGAGCAACCGGCCGACCGACCGCTTTGAGCGGTGGGCGCTGGACGTCGCCAAGGCCAAGGAGACGACGCAGGCCTTTGGCGGCGAGGTGGCCAAGGTCAACCGGGAGATCGACGACCTGCTCAAAGAGACCGCCGACCTGCGGGGCAAGCTGCTGGAGGGGCAACCGCAACAAGAAAGCGGGCAAGCTGTCCCCGGCGAGACGATCCCAACGACCCGCGGCTCATCCGGGGGGACAACTCCCGAGCAGCAGCGCGTGGAGGCATACCGGAGGGCGCTGACCGAGCTTGATTTTCTGCGGGACATCGAGGAAATCAGTGAAGCACAGTATTACGAGGCGCTGCGTAACCTGCGCGACAAATATCTTGCCGAACAGTCAGACGAGTGGCGGGCCGCCACCGTCAAGCTGCACCAGTATGAGGCGCAGCAGAAGAAGGCCGAAGCGCAGCGTAAAAAAGAGGCCTACCAGGAGCAGCTTGACGATCTTCAATATTTCCGCAAGATGGAGCTCATCTCCGAGGAGGAGTATTATACCCGCCTTGGCCGGCTCCAAAGCGACTATCTGGAGGAGGGGAGCGCCGAGTGGCGCAACGTCAACACGCAGCTCTTCGACTGGCAAAAGCAGCAGCAGGAGCAAGCGGCAAAAAATTTAGAAAGCGTTTTGCAAGAGCGAAAGAAAAAGCTCGACGAGCTGACGCAGCAGCGCATCGCCTCGATCGAGGCCGAGCTTGCCGCCGAAGAAAAGCGTCTGAACGCGACCATCGAGGGCATCAACGAGGAGATCGCGGCGCGGCGCCGTCTGCGGCAGGAGGAGAGCGACGAGGACGCCGTTGCCCGCGCGCAGAAAAAACTCGACGCGGCGAAGGCGCAGCTCTCCTTTGCCCGCGACGACTACAGCCGCGCGGAGCTGCAAAAAGAGGTGACGCGCGCGCAGCAGTCGCTCGACGAGGCGGTGCAGTCCAAGGAGGACAACGACTGGTACGCCGCAAAGCAGGCCGAGATCGACGCGCTTGAACGCCAGATTGCCCTTGCACGCGAGGCGGCGCAGCGCGACATGGACAGCGCGGGGCAGTGGGCAAAAAAAGCGCTTGCCGAGCAGGAGGCCTATCAGTATTACTACCAGCGGGAACAGGAGGCGGCGCAGGCCGCCCAGCGCACGGCGCAAGTCGCGAGCACTGCGGCAAAGGTTGCGACCGCCACACTGGGCGCGATCTCCAACGTGACCAACAACAACGCCGTCAAGATTGTCACGGGCGCGGCGGCCATGACAAGCGGCCAGGTCGCGCGACTGGTTGAAAAGTCACTGGAAAAACTATCGAAGGGGTGAGGGTATGAGGACAGCGACATGGTACGCAGACAGCGGGGACGTGGTTCAGTTTGGCGACGCGCCGCCCTATCTGCTGCGCGCCCTCGACGATTCCCTGGGTGCGAGCGCCGAGGTCGTGCGCGCGCCCCGTCAGGACGGAGTGACGACCTATTACACGGCGCTTGACAATCACACGGTCAACCTCACAGGGCACCTTGTGGCCTATGGGAGCCGCACCCTGCCGGCGCAGACCGTGCTGGATCGGCGGCGCGCGGCGCTGTGCAGCGCCTTTGCGCCCCACCGCTTTGGCACGCTGATCTATCACACGGAAGACGGCAACCGGCAAATCCGCTGCCGCCCCATCGCCGCGCCCACCTTTGGGCGGCGCGTCCAGAATACCTGCACGGTGGACATCGAATTTGTCAGCGACAGCCCCTACTGGGAGAGCGCCGAGCTGTATACCCTGCTGGTGGGCAGCGCGACGAAGCGGTGGACGTTTCCCATGGCGCTGCCCCCCAGGGGCTTCGTCTTTGGAAGCTTTCTGCCCAAGGCCGACATCCACAACCCGACGGCAGAACTCATCTATCCCACGCTCGAGGTCACAAGCACAGCGCAGCTTGTCACAGTTTCCAATGAGACGACGGGGAAAGCGGTGCGCATCTCCCGCGCCATTGCCGAGGGGCAAAAAATGGTCATCCACATGCAGGACGCATCGGCCCTGCTCTTTGAAAGAGACGACGCCGGGCAGTGGGTGGAGAGCGAAGACGTGTCGCACTGGCTGACGCTCGACAGCGATCCGTGGGGACTTGTGCCGGGCGACAACACGGTGGCGATCACAGGAGGCACCGCCCAGGACACGCCTGTGACCTACATCCAGTACCGCGTGCCGTATCTGGGGGTGTGAGGGATGGAGATTCGCATTTTTGACCCTGTGACGCAGGGGCGACCGGCCTTTGGTCGGGTTGGGCTCACACGCGCGGCGGTGTCCTGCACCCTGACGCAAAACCTCTATGCACCGGGGGATTTTGAATTCACCATCCCCTGCGGCGCGCGCTATGCAGACCAGCTTCAAATTGGGCGGCTTGTCCTGATTGACAAGAGCTTTTGGGGCATGGTCGATGGCCTGCAGTTTGAGACGAGTACGCAAGGGCAGATGATCACAGTGACGGGGCGCGATCTCAAGGGGATTGTGGCAAACCGCATCACAGTCCCACCTCAGGCGGCCGCCGTGCAGGGGGCGCAGGGGTATGACGCGCAGACTGGCGCCACCGAGACCATCATAAAACACTATGTGGACGTCAACCTGGTGACAACGCCCTTACAGCCGGCGCGCGCGGTGCCGGGGCTGACCATCGCCGCCGATCTCGGCCGCGGGCTGGCGCAGGACAGATACATCACCCGCCACGACCCGCTCGACGCGGTGCTTGAGGAGTTGTGCCGGGCGTCGGGCCTGGGATACGACATCACGCCCAATCTTGAGGCGGGTGTCTATGTCTTTGACGTGGTGCAGGGGCTTGACCGAAGCGGCGAGCAGTCTGACCGTCCGCGCATCGTCTTTGACCCGGCGCGCAGGTCGGCGGCGAGCCAGACCTATACGCACACAAGGCGCGACGCACGCAATGTCTTTTTCGCCACGCTGTCGGGCGCGGAGTTTGCAGACGAGGCGTTGACCATGATCTATCTGCGCGATGGAGAGGACGAGGCGGCGGGCCTTGACCGCCGAGAGCAGCATCTCAGCATCTCGGCCGACACGCCCACGGCGGGGCAGGAGTATGACGAGCTGCGGCGCTACGCCCTCATTGAAGCCGAGAATTATCGCCCGGCGGAGAGCTTCAGCTGTGAGATTTTGGACGGGCGGGCACAGTATGGCGTGGACTATTTTCTGGGGGATATTGTGTCGGTCAAACATGCCGATTGGGGCGTGGCGATGACGGCGCGGCTGGTGGGTATGACGACCAGCTACACCGAGCAGGGCGTTGGCCGCACGGCGATCTTTGGCACGCCGGCCCTGAACGTCTTCGGGCGCATTCGGCGGCAGATCAGACAGAAAGGAAAGTTATCGTGAAAGGATATTTTTTCAACGCACAGGCGACAGCCGACACGGTCACGCATCCGACGGGGTTTGACCGGGAGTATGATGCGCTGGACTACCAGAGCGTCATGTCGGTCTTCTATGAGGACGGCGTCTTTGTGAGGCGCGATCCCGACGCCTGCAAGGTGGTGGCAACCGGGATGACGCTCACGATCACGCCAGGGGTCGCCATGGCGCAGGGGGGCCAGTGCCACTTTGAGGGCGGCGACGGGCTGACGCTGACGCAGGGCGACGGCAAGTACAGCGTCATGTGTCGGCGCAACAACGCCCCTGAGGTGCGGGCATTTGAGTTGGTGGCGCTGCATGGGACTGACGGATTTCCCGCCCCGGTGCGACAGGGGGACGTTTACGATTTGTGTCTGGCCCATGTCACGGTGAGCGGCGAGAGCGTGAGCGTGGAGGATACGAGAGCGGATAAGGCGCTGTGTGGAGAGGCGATATTAACCGGCACGGGAGCCGCGACCATCACGATCTATGTCACGCTGACAGCGGCAGGGTGGACGGGCAGTGCCGCGCCCTATACCCAGACCGTGCGCGTCCCGGGCATCACCGCGCACGGCGTGGCGGGACTGGCCGACGACACCACGGCAAAACAGCGGGAGACGGCGCGTCTGGCGCAACTTGACGTGCTCAGGAGAGATGTTGCGGCTCAAACCGTGACTTTTGTGGCAGACGGTGTAAAGCCGACCGTTGATTTGCCCTGCGTGGTTGAGATCTATGGGTGAGGAGGTGCGCACATGGCAATTTTAGGAAGATTCCCCGCCGGGGGGACATACATCAAAGGCGATAGAAGCGCCATCAGGGTTTGTCCGGGAGAAACTATAACAAGCGGCGAATGGGTTGCGATCAAGGGCGAGCAGCATAAAGCCGAGAATACAACTGGATGGTATAGATCTGTCCGTAGCGGAGGCACCATCTATGAGTTGCCCGGGAAAGGGTTCCGGGCTCAGGGCTCAAATGACGACGGGGACACAAGGATATGCACAGCGAGGGCGTGCGACGGGAGGGATGTCCCATATTTTGGATCAGGCACAAGATACCGAGATGTGTGCAAGCTCAATGATACAACAGAGGCATATATTTATGTGTCATCCGAAATATACATTGGGGCACCGGGCGCAACGGCAAAAAAGGTCAGAGATTACAACTCAAACTACAGTTTTCAGCTGAGGCCGATGTCGGACAACAAAGTTTTGTGCGTGTCGGCACGCGGCAACGCCACTGCCGCATATGTTTATGGTGATATTATCACATATGACCCGACAACACAGACGTTTACAGTAACGGCAAAGACACTGTGCAACGGCACACCGATCGAGGGAGGCGATGAAAGCGCATACACATATTGCAATGGGACGTTGTTGGCTGGGCCTGGGCCAACCATTTACAAGGTCAACGGGACAACCCTGACAAAGTTGACCGCCGCAACCATGACAAACGAATACTTGGGCGAAAAGTACGACCTGAGGGGCACATCAGATATCGACTATAGGATCAGGTACGTGTCAAAAAAATATAACACGACAAACGATGTGCTGCACAGAGAGTACATCACTATCACAAGCGATGGGACAGCAACGATAACCAGCTCATCCCCTGTGCGGGATGCTGCCGGCGCATATGTCATCAGTAGTGCGCCGAAAAATTTTTGCAAGATCATTGACGTCACAAAAGGAGAGCCAATTTGTATCATCAGCGGCAGCAGTTGGTATGTGGTACAAGGGACGACATTGCGGCACAAATTAACATTAGAGCCGTCAATAAATTCGGATGGCGAGGTGCACCGAAACAACGCGATTAGAGGCATCGCAAGATTGTATACAACCGAAAACGCAATTTTAAAAGGATCTGAAATTGTCACGTCGTTTGCTGTAGTGTATATACGGGATAATACAGGCAACCTAGCAGACGACTACGGCCTGTGCATTTGCGGCGGCCTGGATACAGACTACCCGTTTCGATTCGCCACGCCTATGTCGAGCTCTTTTGAAACACTCGCGGGAATTGCCTTAAACAAGGGCAGCGGAGAGGAGTGTATCACCGTTGCAAACAACCCACATCCATAAGCATGGTGAGATAACGTCCTAGATTATTAAGGATACCAAACAGCACGATCTTGCTGTTTGGTATCCTGACGCTGGAGGTGGTAACATTTGGACTTTCAATATGAAAAAGAGCGCATTTTTGCACTTGACGCCACGGGCAAGCTGGTGGCTGAGATCACGTTTCCGATCGCCGATGGAGTGGCCGACATCAATCACACCTTTGTCGATGTCTCGCTTCGGGGGCAGGGTGTCGCGGGTAA
>CABRXB010000073.1 GCA_902474785.1 uncultured Eubacteriales bacterium
CAACATCGCCATTCCCGAAGAGATCGTGGTCAGCGAGCTGGCCACCCGCCTTAAAAAGACCAACGGCGACGTGGTCAAAAAGCTCTTCCTCATGGGCTTTCCCGTCACCGCCAACGACACCATTGACTTTGACACCGCCGCGCTTGTGGCGGAGGAGTTTGGCGCCCTCTACACCAAGGAGGTCGTCGTCACCATCGAGGAGCGTTTGATCGACGACTCGGAGGACCGCGAGGAGGATCTGGTTTCCCGCGATCCCGTGGTGGTGGTCATGGGCCACGTCGACCACGGCAAGACCTCGCTGCTCGACGCCATTCGCAACACCCGCGTCACCGAGGGCGAGGCCGGCGGTATCACGCAGCACATCGGCGCCTACAAGGTCGAGGCCGCCGGGCGCGAGATCACCTTCCTCGATACGCCCGGACACGCCGCCTTCACCTCCATGCGTGCGCGCGGCGCCAACGTCACCGACATCGCCATCCTGGTCATCGCAGCCGACGACGGCATCATGCCGCAGACGGTGGAGGCCATCAACCACGCCAAAGCCGCCGAGGTTTCAATCATCGTGGCCATCAACAAGATCGACAAGCCCGACGCCAACCCCGACCGCGTCAAGCAGGAGCTGACCGAACATGGGCTTGTGCCCGAGGAGTGGGGCGGCGACGTCATCTGCGTGCCGGTCTCGGCCGTCACGCACGAGGGCATCGACACACTGCTTGAAATGGTGCTGCTCGCCGCCGACATGCGCGAACTCAAGGCCAACCCCGCGCGCCGCGCCAGAGGCACCGTCATCGAGGCCCAGCTCGACAAGGGGCGCGGCCCCGTGGCCACCATTTTGGTGCAAAACGGCACGCTGCACGCAGGCGACGTCATCATCGCGGGCACCTCGGTGGGCCGCGTGCGCGTCATGACCGACGACAAGGGCCGCAAACTCAAGGACGCTGGCCCCTCCACCCCGGTGGAGATCATGGGACTTGCCGAAGTGCCGCAGGCGGGCGACCTCTTCTATGCCGTTGAGGATGAGAAGATGGCGCGTGAGCTGGCCGAACAGCGCAAGGCGGAAGAGAAGGCGGCCCAGGCCGGTAAAGTGCAAAAGGTGTCGCTCGACGACCTGTTCAACCAGATTCAGCAAGGCGACGTCAAGGAGCTCAACCTCATTGTCAAGGCCGACGTCATGGGCTCGGCCGAGGCGGTGCAGGCGTCGCTTGAAAAGCTTTCCAACGACGAGGTGCGCGTGCGCGTCATCCACAGCGGCGTGGGCGCCATCTCGGGCAGCGACCTCATGCTGGCCGAGGCCAGCAACGCCATTGTGATCGGCTTCAACGTCCGCCCCGACGCCACCATCCGCGAGGACGCGGCGCAAAAGGGCGTCGACATTCGCACCTACCGCATCATCTACGAGTGCATCGAGGAGATGGAGGCCGCCATGAAGGGCATGCTGGCCCCCAAGTTCCGCGAGGTGGTGCAAGGCCATGCCGAAGTGCGTCAGATCTTCAAGGTGTCGGGCGTCGGCACCATTGCCGGCTGTTATGTCAAGAGCGGGAAAATTTTCCGCAACAGCTCGGTGCGCGTATTGCGCGACAGCGTGGTGGTGGCCGAGACCAAGCTCGATTCCCTGCGTCGTTTCAAAGACGACGTGCGTGAGGTGTCCGAAGGGTTTGAGTGCGGCATCGGACTCGAACGCTTTAACGACATCAAAGAGGGCGATGTCATCGAGGCCTTCATCATGGAAGAATATCACGACTAGTAGCTGTTTAAAATGAGCGCGTAAAAGACGGGGCGCATAAAACCCGTTGGAAAAATCGCGAGACACGGCGGGGTTCATCCCCTTCAATCCCCAGGGAAAATTCCACAGAAAGATCGGAATTTGAAAGCAGCCAAAAGGCAGGGGCAACTGCCCTTAACAGGAGAATAAATATGGCAAAGCATCGTACCGACCGCATCAACGAAGAGGTCATGCGCGCAACGGCCGAGATCGTGCGCGAGCTCAAAGACCCGCGCATCCCCCTCATGACAAGCATTGTCAGGGTGGAGGTGACGCCTGACCTGAAGTTTGCCAAGGTGTATGTCAGCGTGATGGGCGAGCCCTCGGAGCAGACCGACTGTATCAAGGGGCTCAAATCTGCCGCCGGGTTTATCCGGCGTGAGGTGGGCCGCCGCGTCAACCTGCGCAGCACGCCCGAGTTTCACTTTGTGATTGACGACTCGGTGGCGCGCGGGGCGCACATCGCCAAAGTGCTCAAGGACCTCGACATTGCACACGAGAGCGACTCTGATGAGGAGCAGCTCTGAAAAAGACCTGGCCCTACAGGGGGCGCCGCCGCGCGGCATGGCCGCGCAAGCGCCTTTGGCGCTTTTTTCAGTCGCGCAAAACTGCGCGGCTGGAAAGGCGGCGCCCCTTTTTGGGCCCTCGTCTGAAGACGCTGTGTTTCGGACAAGATTCGTTTTGCCGTCCCTGCCCTTGCGTGAAGAGGGGTGAAACCCCTGGAAAGAGCGCGCCCTCCCCGCTGCTGTCGGCACTCCCCGAAACGAACAAGGACGTTTCGGGCCGGCAAGGTCGCAGCGGACTGGGTTTTTCCGAATGTGAGAATGCAGCGGCCTGTGGGCTTTCAGAATGGCCCATATCCACGAAAGGGAAGCAAGTCGCTTTGAGAAAAAGGAGGATTGTTTGCTTTGCACAACGACACTGTAAACATCGGTTTTCATGGCCCGGAGTCGGCCGCGCCCATTCACGAGGCCGTCGCGCTGCTGAGGGAGCGGGACGACTTTCTTATTTTGTGCCATCAAAAGCCCGACGGCGACACCGTGGGCTCCGCCTTCGCGCTGCGCGAGGCGCTGCGGCAGATGGGAAAGCGTGCGCAGGTGGCGTGCAGCGACCCCATCACCCCACGCTATGACTTTATCACCGGGGGAGAGCGCGAACCCCACCGGGATTTTATCCCCAAGACCTACATCACGGTGGACATTGCCGACCCCTCGCTGCTGGGCGAAAAACTTGACCATCTGCGCGCCAACATCGATCTTGCCATCGACCACCACCCCAGCTTTTCGCGCTTTGCAACCTGCAATGTGGGCTACCCTTCAACGGCTGCGGCGGGTGAAATCGTCTACCACATTTTAAAGGAGCTGGGCGTCACGATCACGCTCGACATCGCGCAGGCGCTCTACACGGCGCTTGCCACCGACACCGGCTGCTTTAAATACTCCAACACCTCGCCCTCCGCTCTGCGCATGGCGGCCGACCTTGCGGAGCTGGGGCTCGAGCTGCATGAACTCAATTATCGGCTCTTCATGCTCAAATCCCGTGCCCGCATGCTGCTCGAGGCCAGAGTGGTCAACGAAGCGCATTTTTATAAGGACGGCAAAATTGCCGTGGCCGTCGTCTCGCTGGCGCTGCGCAACGAACTGCACGCCGAAGAGGACGACATGGACGACATCGGCACCCTGATGCGCTGCATCGAAGGAGTGGAGGTCGGCGTGCTCATGAAGCAGACGCCGCAGGGATACTACAAGGTCTCCTTTCGTTCGGCGCAGCACATCAACGTCTCTGAAGTGGCGGGAGAGTTTGGCGGCGGCGGGCACCGGCGCGCCGCAGGCTGCATGATTGCAGGGCCTGAGAAAGAGGCCGAAGAAGCGCTGGTAAACGCTATTGAACGCGCTTACGCGGCGCTATGACAGGGATTTTGCTGCTCGACAAGGAGTCCGGCATGTCGTCTCAAAAGGCCGTTCACAAGGTCAAACAGCTCACAGGGGCGACCAAGGCGGGGCACGGCGGCACGCTCGACCCCATGGCCTGCGGCCTGCTGCCCATCCTGTTGGGCTCCGCCACCAAACTCAGCGATTTTTTGCTCACCGGCGACAAGGGCTATGTCGCCGATCTGCGCTTCGGGCTTGTCACCGACACGCTCGATGTGACGGGGCAGGTGCAGCGTGAATGCGCCACACGTCCCACGCGCGAACAGCTTGAATGCGCGCTGTCTTCCTTCACGGGGGAGCAGTTGCAGACGCCGCCCATGTATTCGGCCCTCTCGATTGGCGGGGAAAAGCTCTACAAGCTGGCCCGTCAGGGCATCGAAGTCAAAAGAGAGCCTCGCCGCGTGACTGTGCGCAGCATCAGGCTGCTACAGTTTCAGCGGGATGAGGCAAAGATCGAGGTGGTGTGCTCCAAGGGGACCTATATTCGAAGCCTGATTTTTGATCTTGGGGAGGCGCTTTCGTGCGGAGCCTGTATGAGCGGTTTGCGGCGCACCATGTCGGCGGGATTTTCCGTGACGGATGCGCACACGCTTGCACAGGTGGAGCGTGCCGTACAGCAGGGACGGCTCTCGCAGCTTGTCCTGCCACCCGAGCGTCTGTTTGAAGAGCTGCCGGAGCTGGAGTTTGCCTCCTTTTACCAAAAACTCCTCTTTGACGGGCAGCGTGTGCTTCAAAAAAAACTGGGCAGCAACCTGCCCGCCGGCGCCATGGCGCGCTGGACGAGGCGCGGCGTGTTTGCCGGGCTGCTCAAAGAAACTGAAACCGGCGAGGGCTCCGCGCTCTCGGTTGTCTGGAGATGTACCCATGAGTGAGAGGAGATCGGCCGTCTGCCTTGGAAATTTCGACGGCGTTCACACGGGGCACCGCCTGCTGCTCGAGCAGACGGTGCACGTTGCAAAACAGCAGGGGTTGTCGCCCCTGGCCTACACCTTTTTTGTCCATCCCCTCGCCCTGCTGGGGCATGGGGCGCCGCTGCTCACGCTGCCCGACGAGCGGCGGTTGCTGCTCGAGGCCGCTGGGGTGACGGCGGTGGAGGACGACTTTGCGGCGGTGAGAGACCTCTCGCCGCAGGATTTTTTTGAACAGGTGCTGCTTGCCCGGCTGCATGCCGGGGCTGTGCTTTGCGGCGCGGGACACCGCTTTGGGAAAAATGCCGCCGGCGACGCTGCCGTTTTGCGCGCCTTGTGCGACAGGGCCGGGGTGTCATGCACCGTGCTGCCCAGCCTGAAGGCGGAGGGCAGGGTGGTGAGCTCGTCTTGGATTCGGCAATGCATCATGGCCGGCGACATGGAGCGGGCCGCGCGGCTGCTCGGGCGGCCTTTTTGCGTGACCGGAGAGGTGCTGCACGGCAAGCAGCTTGGACGCAAGCTCGGCGCGCCCACCGTCAACCAGGCGTTGCCCGCCGGCAGAGTGTCGCCGCGATACGGCGTTTACGCCGCCTTTGTTCGCGTGGACGGCGTGCGCTATGCCGGAGCCGCCAATGTGGGGCTTCGACCCACGGTGTCGGGAGAGTCGGTCAATGTGGAGACCCACATCGTCGACTTTGAGGGAGACCTCTACGGCAGGGTTGTGACGGTGGAGCTGCTGCGCCACCTGCGCGACGAATGTCGCTTCTCCAGCGTGGAGGAGCTGCGTGCGCAGGTGCTGCGCGATGTGGAGCGGGCAAAAGAGGTGTGCGCCGCGCAAAAAGGCGCGCTTTGAGCCTGCGCAAAAGTGCCGGGCAATTGAAAACGGCCGGCCTGCTTCAAGAGCGCAGGCCCTGGTCTTTCTGAAACTGTCCGCATCGCACACCATGAGAAATGACGAATGAAAACAGGTGGTCGACCCTGCTCTCCCGCTGCGCAGAACGGATCAGAAAACGCCTTGCCGCACGTTTGGCGAAACGTTTGACAACAATGTTGTTCCCTGACTGCCGTCGGAAAACGCGCAGTCGCACGGAAAACGCGTTTTCTTGCCCTGCGCACAAAACTGCTTGACACAGGCAAAGTAGCTGTGATATACTGCTTTGGCTGACCATCGCGTGGTTTTGGGACAAAGGCGCAACTTGCGCCGCTCACCTGACCCATGGCTCCGTGATGGCCGAATTCAAAAAAGAGGTGAATGACCATGATGAGAAGCAAACAGGAACTCATTGAGACCTACCGTGTCCACGAAACCGATACCGGCTCTCCCGAGGTGCAGATCGCCATTTTGACCGAGCGCATCAACCATCTCAACGAGCATCTCAAGATCAACAAGAACGACCACCACAGCCGCCGCGGTCTGCTCAAGATGGTCGGCAAGCGCCGCCGTCTGCTCGACTATTTGATCAAAAAGGACATCACGCGCTATCGCGCCATCATCGAAAAGCTGGGCATCAGAAAGTAAGCGATCGCCCAAAGAAACTCGATAGAGATAAAAACGGACAGCAAAAGCTGTCCGTTTTCTTTTATCCTTGCAAGCTGTACTCGCCCATTTCACCCGGTTTTAAGGCGGGCTCATTCGTCTTCAAGCAGGCGCAGACCCGCCACCTGTGAGACCGGCAGGG
>CABRXB010000074.1 GCA_902474785.1 uncultured Eubacteriales bacterium
ATCACGCAGGCGCGGCGGCTGACGGACGAGCAGCAGGCGCTGCTGGGAAAAAGCGCCCTTGTTTGGGGGTGCGATCTCTGCCAGCTCTGCTGCCCCGCCAACGAGGGATTGGAGGCATCGGCGCTGCCCGAGTTTTCAAAGGAGCTGCTGTGCAGCCTGACAGCGGACGAGCTGGCAGGGCTTTCCGACCGCGCCTTTCGGAAGAAGTATGAGAATCGAGCCTTTGCCTTTCGCGGCATCGCGCCGCTGCGCCGCAACCTGGAGCGGTGAGAGATTTGCGCTCTGGCTGCCTTACAAAGCCGCGCTTTGATGTTGTGGCAGGTGTCGACAGGGTAATTTCAAACACCGCAGTGAGACGAGGGTCAGCGGCGGGACGTTGAACGATCTGCCTCCGGATCAGGGAAGCCGGCGCTGTTTCGTAAAACTTGCGGTGCGAGAGAAAGGCAGGGACAGCTCCCGGTCAAGCTGGAGAAAAAGAAGAGGGGTCGGCGGGGCTTGGGGCAATGTGTTGGGGCTGTTGCCCGATTTTCGGAAAAAAGGCGCGTCGGAAACATTTTGGAAGCGCAAGGGAAATTGCCATACCCCGCCAGGTTTCGGGAAAACGGGCAGAGGAGATCTTTTGCCAGCCGACCCGAAGCGCGAGCCATCTCGACCCAGCGGCAAAGGCCGTCCGGTTTGCGGGGACATGGGGCGCGTCTGCAAATGCCAAGGTTGCGAAGTGCAGCGGCAGCCGCCCGCGCCGGGGCAGGGTATAGCCACCCGGCCAGACAGGGAAGGCGAGTCTCACGTGGGGAAGCCCAAGGGGGGTATGCCCTCGAAGGGGAGAGGGCAGCCTTCTGAACAGTCGAGGGGGAACGGGAATCCGGCTCGCCTCGGGCTGGGGGAGCGGCAAAAACCGTCCGGAAGGTATGCAACGAAGCAGAGGGCATGCCACCGAAAGGGGAAAGGGCAGCCTTCTGAATGGTCGAGGGGAGCGGGCATCCAGCTTCTCCCGGGCCAGGGGAGCGGCGAAAAACCGTCCGGAAGGTCTGCAACGAAGCAGAGGGCATGCCTCCGAAAGGGGAGAGGGCAGCCTCCTGAACGGTTGAGGGGAGTGGGCAACCGGCTCTCCTCTGGGCCTGGGAAGCGGCGAAAAACCGTCCGAAAGGGCCGCAACGAGGCGCCGGGGCAGTCGTCCGCGCCTAGGCAGGGTATAGCCACCCGGCCAGACAAAGAAGGCGCGTCTTGCGTGGGGGCGCCTGCCGGCAAGAAGTCTTAGCAAACCAAAACAAGAGCAAGCGCAGCAACTCGCCTTGGGGCAAGCAGGCATGGCCGGTCGTCTTTCTTAGGAAAAAAGGGCTCCTCTTCGCTCACGCGCAAAAACAACAGGCAAGCCACAAATTGTCCTTGCCAAGTTTTTTGTGCGCAAAGTCATGGAGCAAGGCAGATTTCCGGTTGGGCGGACGAGAGCACCAGTTCCGATCTGTAAAACAAAAAGGGGGCCCATTCATCCTGCATGGGCCCCCTTTGTCGGAAAGCTGAATGGTCCATGGGCGCAGTTGAAAAGAGCCCCATGAAAACCTGAAAAGCTCGAATAGCTTCTCAATTGCCGCTTGTCACAGAGGCGTTGTTACACACCGCCAAAGGGGACCAGAGGCTCCTCGTTGCGCCGCCTGTTCAGGCGGAAGCTCTGCCACGCCTTCATCACTGTGTTGATCAACAAAATCACCAGCGAGATGGCGACGGCGCTCTCCCACATGCCCTGATCGCTGTACGCGGTGATTTGCAGCGCCAGCGTGGTCAGCTTTGCGTTGTAGAGCAGCGACACGGCCGAGATCGTCACCATGGTGTTGGTGAAAAAGTAGACAAACACATCGAGCAGCATCCGTCGGCTGTTGGGGATGATGACGTCGATCAAAACACGCAGAGAGCTGCCGCCCAGAGTGTAGCACACGGCCTCCAGATTGGGGTTGAGCAGCTTGAAGTGGCTGATGGCCATCATGTAGGGCGAGCCGAAGAAGTGCATCACGTTGACGATGATGAGAATCCACACCGTGTTGTACAGCGGCGTGCCCCGGAAGAACATGGCAAAGGCAAGACCCAGCGCAAGACCGGGGATGGCAAGAGAGGTGATGTAGAGCGCGTGCGTCACCTTTTTGAGGCCCGACGGCGCGTTCGAGGCGCGCACATACATATAGCCCGCAGCCAGCGACAGCAGCGTGCCCAGCACACCCGTCATCAGTGCGATAAAGATGGAGTTGAGAATGAGGCTGCCCAGCTTTCCCACCGTGATGATACGGCTGAAATGCGAGAGGGTCAGCGACATGTCGTAAGGCCACGACTGGATGAAGGGCGTGATGAGGATGAGCGCGATGGGCACCACCAGAACCACAATGAGCACGCAGAAAAAGAGTTTTTGAATCGGGGGAAAGCGTCCCGACTTGACCGGCACCACATTGCGCGTGGAGCTGACCTGCTTTTTGCTAAAATACAGGATGTCAAGCAGGTAGACGATGACGGCCGGGATCAAAATCATGGTGCTGTAAATCGCGCCCTTGGAAAAGTCGAGCATGCCAATGACATTTTTGTAAAAGAGCAACGGGATGATGGAATAGGTGCCGCCCACCGACAGCGGAATTCCATAGTCGGTGAAGATCATGGTAAAGCAGACGGCAAAGGC
Source organism: uncultured Eubacteriales bacterium (assembly GCA_902474785.1). Taxonomy (GTDB): domain Bacteria; phylum Bacillota; class Clostridia; order Oscillospirales; family Feifaniaceae; genus Galloscillospira. The sequence goes on from CABRXB010000074.1 coordinate 2,660, forward strand.
CGAAAACATGGCATACTTCATGATGGGCAGCGTGATGTCGAAAAATCGGCGCATGGGTTTCACGCCGAGCATGGCGGCCGTTTCGAAGAGGCGGCCATCCAGGTTGATCAGCGCCTGCGAAAGCACCAGAAATGCCAGGGGAAACGCGTAAAAGAAGCTGCCCATGATGATGCCGAGCGGCCCGTAGATGGGGAGCTGAACGCCGAAAAGCTGCGTGATGATGCCCATTTTGCCAAAGAGATACACGATGACAAGACCGTGCGTGATCGAGGGGACCAGCATGGGCAAAATGGCCAGAAACCGGAAAAAGGGGCGCAGCTTGACGGGCAGTTTGAGCTCCACAACGTAGGCGAAGAAAAAGGCCAGCGAAACGGCAAGCAGACTTGCGGTAATTGTGACCACACAGGAGTTCAAAAGCGCCTGTTTTGTGGTGGAACTGCCGATCACCTGTGCAAAGCCGGCGTAAAAGGGCGTGAAGTCGACCGATCTTCGCAGCAGCATGAGCATGGGCACAATGAGATTGGTGCAGACGATCAGGATGAGTAAAACAAGGCAGAGGGTGGAGGATCGCCGGCGCCAGACGTTGGATTCTCTGTTTGTAAAGCTCACCGGCGATCTCCTCTTTTCAAATTCCAGATATAGCGCGCGCGCTTGTTGATCTGATCGATGATAAAGGTCTGGATGAAGGGGTTGCCCGTCGTCTCATAGAGGTCGATGGGCGGCGCGTCGGCCACAATGACGCCGCGGCGCATCAAAACGATGCGGTCGGACAGCGAAAAGGCCTCCTCCTGATCGTGTGTGACCATCATCATGGTGATGTCAAGCTCGCGCTGAAGCTCCTTGAGCTCCTCGCTGAGATCGACCTTGACCACCGCGTCGAGCGCCGAGAAGGGCTCGTCGAGCAGCAGCAGGTCGCAGTCGAGCACCAGTGAACGCGCGATGGCCGCGCGCTGCTGCATGCCGCCCGAGAGTTCGGAGGGCAGTTTTTTCACCGCGTTTTGCAGCTTGAGCGTTGTCAGGGTGCTCATCACGCGCTCACGGATCTCCTGCGGGCTTTTTTTGCGCAGCTTGAGACCGTAGGCCACGTTGTCATAAAGGGTCATGTGGGGAAAAAGCGCATAGTCCTGAAAGACGATGGAGAACCCGCGCTTATCCGGCCGGACTTCGGTGATGTCCACATCCTCGTGGTAGATCTTACCACTGCTTGGAGCTTCAAGTCCGGCAATGGTGCGCAGCAGAGTTGTTTTGCCGCATCCGGAAGGTCCTAAAATAGAGATGAATTCTCCTTTTTTAACCTGGCAGTTGATATCGGTCAGTACCTGGTGCGTCCCAAAGCTCTTGTTGAGCGATTCGACACGCAAAAGGTCACTCATGTCTGGCACTCCATTCCTCGGAAATTTGTTTTTTCAAATCGGCGTCGGTGATGCCGGTCATGTCGAGCAGCTTGAAGTTTGCAGGATATTCCCCACGGTCCTGCCCCTCTTCCAGCACGGCGATGTTGTAGTCGTTGAACACGGCGTTGCCCTCGACCGAGGTGATCACGCCCATGATCTCAAGCACAAAGTCGGAGGGCTCTTCCTTGCGGTTGATGAGAAGCGCCGTGTCGTAGTCGTAGGGGGCGCCCTCTTCGGCAAAGATGACCTTCACAGGCTTGCCGGCTTCCACCAGACGCATGCCCTCGTAGTCGATGCCAAGGCCGATCACAGCCTCGCCCTTTTCCACCATGGTGGAGGGGATGGAGCCCGATTCGCCAAAGAGCATGATGTTTTCACTGAGCTTGTCAAAGTAGTCCCAGCCGGCCTCCTCGCCGTAGAGGTTGAGAATGCCCAGCAGGAAGAAATAGCCCGTGGAGGAGCTGTTGGGGTTGGCCATCACGATGTGGCCCTTGTAAGCGGGATCGAGCAGATCCTCGTAGGAGGTGGGCTCGGGCAGGCCGAGCTTTTGAAGCTCCTGGGTGTTGACCAGAATCGCGCCGCACCACACGCCGTTGGGCAGCACCATGTTGTCGGGATCGGCATATGCGCTCTTATAGGCGCTCGAGGGCGTGAAGGAGCGCAAAAGGCCCTCGTTTTTCAGCGTATTGGCGTAGGCGCTCGAAAGAGAGAGCGCAATGTCGGCATCGGTGTCGGCGCCCTCGGCCTGGAGTTTGGCGGCCAGCTTGCCAGACGACATGTAGGTGATGTTGATCTCCGCATCGGGATAGAGCGAACGCAGATATTCAAGCTGAATGGCAATTTGCTCTTCGTAGTTGGCCGACAGAATGTTGACCACCTGTTTTTCTTCTCCGGAGTTCTGGCAGCCGGCGACAAGCACCATCAGGGACGCGAGCGTCAGCAGCAGAGCGAGAAGTTTCCTTCCTAGTTTCATGTTTTTTTCCTCCTATTTTTAAATTTTTGAAAACAAGGTTGCAAGACGGCGACGCATGTTCATGCAGGGTTTATGAAGCCAGATGCAGACCCCCCGCAAAAAAAGCAGCCGCCCGGGAGGATTCCCGGCCGGCAGAAAAGAGTATACAAAATACAGGCAGAGAGCGCAGAAAAACGGCGCGCCTGCAAGAAAATCCCTTCTCTGCCGACGAGATTAGCTGACGGGTTCGGGAAGAAAGGTTCCCTGCCGCATGATGCGGATTCACCCCAACGTTTGGTTCTCCCGTTACTAAATAGTATTAGGCAATTTTTATTATAACAAAGCATTGCATGAAATGCAAGTTTTTTTGTGAGAGAAGGCAGGAGAAGTTTTCCAATAATTTACTTATTTTGTAGAAAAATCCCCGTTCCAGGGGCTTAAAAAAGCCAAAGGAACGGGGGAAAGATGCGCGAAAACCTGTTTATTTTCGGACTTTTTTACCCCTCGTCGCGGTCAAAGACCACGGCGCCGTCGCGCGCGCGGGCGATCACCCGGTCGCCCGGTTTGAGCGTGCCGTCGAGCAGCAGCGAACTGAGCTCATCTTCGATGCGGCGCACCACGGCGCGGCGCAGCGGCCGGGCGCCGTAGAGGGGATCGGCGCCGTCTTTGATGAGCACCTGTAAGGCGGAGTCCTCGACGGTCAGCGTCAGCCCCACCTGTTGCACACGCTTTGCCACCTGCTCGCACAGCAGCGCCGCCACCAGCAGCAGGGCGCTATCGTCGAGCCGCTGGAAGACAACGATCTCATCCATGCGGTTGAGCAGCTCGGGGCGCAGCGTGGCCTTGAGCTCGCGCAGCACCGCGTCGCGCACGCTCTGCGCCGCGCTGTCCTGCGTGACGTCAAAGCCCACCACGCGCGCCCCCTCGGTGAGCAGCCGCGCGCCGATGTTGGAGGTGCAGATCACAATGGTGTTTCGAAAGTCGACCTTGCGCCCCTGCGCGTCGGTAAGGCGGCCGTCTTCGAGCAGTTGGAGCAGAATGCTCCACACGTCGGGATGGGCCTTCTCCAGCTCGTCGAAGAGCACCACGCTGTAGGGCCGGCGGCGCACGCGCTCGGTGAGCTGACCGCCCTCCTCATAGCCCACATAGCCGGGGGGAGAGCCGATCAGCCGCGACACCGTGTGTTTTTCCATATACTCGCTCATGTCGATTCGGATGAGGGCGT
>CABRXB010000075.1 GCA_902474785.1 uncultured Eubacteriales bacterium
GGGGGGGTTCCCTCCATATTTTGAGCAGAGTTTCCCGCGGCGGTCAAGTTCAAATCTTCCTGAATTTCGCGTTCCTACAACAAATCGTTTTTCACCGCTGTCTATTCATGGAACGTTCACTTGACATCCTCATTGGAGAGTGCTATCCTTGGAAAGTAAACTTTCCATAAAGACAGGGGGGAGGGCGTTGAAAAACAACCTGGAACAACTGCGCAAGCAGCGCGGCATCAAGCAGGAAGAACTGGCGACGGTGTTGCGCGTGTCGCGGCAGACCATCGGATCGCTTGAAAACGGACGATACAACCCCTCCATCCTGCTGGCCTTCAAGCTGGCCCGCTACTTTGGGCTGACCATCCAAGACATCTTCATCTACGAGGAGGAGTCTTAACGTGAAAAAATCCGTCTTGTACACGGGCCTTGCCCTGCTCATCTGCGGACTGATCTGCTGTGCCGCGGCCTCCTTTGGCGACTTCGCCTACACCGGCTTTCTGTGGGGGCTGACCGGCGCAGGGCTGGCCTGCGGCGTCGCCACGCTGTTTACCTACTGGTATTATCAGGATCCCAAACGCTCCGAGCTCTACGAACGACACATCGAGATGAAAAAAATTCTGCTGGAAGACGAGCGGCGTATCATGCTGCGCGACAAGGCGTGTTACTACACCTTTTGCTCGCTGATCCTCTTTGAATGTGTGTGCATCGTCGTCTTCTCGCTGCTGGCCACCTTTGGCATCTGTATGCCCTTTAGCCGCTCCATCGTGGTCATTCTAAGCGCCCTTGTGCTGCTTCACCTGATCTACAATCTTGTGGTGTTCCACTGGTTGAGCCGCAGATTGTAACAAAACGTGCAACCGCCTCTTTTTCACCGTCAATCAACGTAAGATACAAAGGAGTTTGGACCCATGAAAAAAAAGCTGATCTCTCTGCTCTGCGCCCTGTCGCTGGCCGCGCTCACCCCGCTTTGCGCGCTGGCCGACGACGCCTCAGAGCCGGCCCCCCTGTCTGCCGACCCCGCCGACGCGCCGGGCACGCTGTCGTTTGAACATCTGGAACAGCGCGTGCGCGAGGGCAACCTCACCATGCGCTCTGTGGACGAGAGCATGGCAAGCCTTGACGCCATGGATCGCAAGCAGGCCTACGACACGCTGCTTGAAGCCCACAATTCCATGACCGACATGCTCTTCAACTATGCCAAGATGGGCAACATCTACGCAGGTTCCGGCGAGGCCGGCTCCTTTGGCGCGCTGTATACCCAGATGGACGCCGGCTACAGCGCCGCCTATCTCTCGGCCCAGCAAGAGCAAATGCGCGCGCAGCTCGACGCCCTCAAGCCCGAGGAATATGAGAAGACCTACAGCGAAGCCGTGTGGCAGATGGAGACCAGCCGCAACCAGATCGTCTACGGCGCCCAGACGCTTTACATCACCACGCTCTCGCTCGAGCGCTCCCTGTCCGACGGACAGCGCGGCCTTGCCGCCCTCGACCGCACCGTGGCCGAGATGGAAAAACGCTTTGAGCTTGGGCAGATCTCTCAGCTCACGCTGCTCGAACTCAAGAAAACCCGCACCGAGACTGCCAGCAGCCTGACCTCTCTCTCGCTTCAAATCGAGCGGCTCAAATCGCAGCTCTGCGCCCTGGTGGGCGAGAGCCTCACGCAGACCTGCACCCTTCTGCCCCTCCCTGCCGTGACCCAAGAGCAGCTCGATGCCATGGACATCGAGGCCGACCTCGCGCTGGCCAAGGAAAACAGCCTTGCCCTCTATTTGCGTCAAAAAGAGGTCGACGACGCCAAGGAGAAATGGGAAGACGCCTCCTCCGGCTATCAGAAGGACATGGCCGAGCACGACTACAACGCCATTGTCTACTCCAAAGACGCCGCCATCCAGAGTTTTGAGCTCTCCTTTTTGAATCTGTCGCGCACGGTGACCGACAACGCGCAGCTTCTTGAAGCGGCAAAAGAGTCGCTGGCCTTTGAGCAGCAAAACCATGAAGCCGCCCTTTTGAAGCACGAACGCGGAATGATCTCCGACAACGAGCTGGCCACGGCGGACGAGGCGCTCGAGGCCGCCCGCTCGAAGGTGTCTGCCTGCTCCGACAGTCTGTTGAGCGCCTACAACAACTATCAGTGGGCCATGCGCGGCATCATCAACGAATAAGAAAAGAGGAATCCTGATATGAATCATGCAAAATCATCTTCTGTTGCGATGAAACTGCTGACGCTTGGCGCCGCGTTGTCCCTGCTGCTCGGCTGCTCCCCCGCCGAGCCGGTTTCTGCTAATCCCTCCGAGCCCGTTGGCACCCCCGTGCAGGTGTCCACCGTCACCCACGGCGACATGGCGGCGCAGGCGCGTCTGTCCGGCAAGGTGGCCGCGGCGCGCGACGTGCCCATTCTGGCGCCGCTCACGGCCAAGGTCACGGCCGTCTATGTGCGCGTGGGCGACCATGTGGAAAACGGCCAGGTGCTCTTCTCACTGGACAAGAGCGACCTTCAGACCTCCTACAACTCGCTGTCAAACGACTATGCACGCACCAAGGATTTGCTGACAGCCCAGGTGGAGCAGGCGCAAAACAACTACGACAATACCGCCGCCCTGCTCGAAATTGGCGCTGCCTCCCAGGTGGAGCTCGACGCCGCGCGTGTGACGCTGCTCTCGGCCCAGACCTCCATGGCTTCGACCTTGCAACAGCTCGAGGACAACCTCAAAACACTGCGCGACACCCTGGCCGACGCCGATGTCAAATCCACCATTGACGGCACGGTTTCGGCCCTGTCTGTGGTGGCCGGCGCCATGGCCACCCCGACCTCTCCCGCTGCCATGGTCAGCGAGGGCGGCTCCCAGGTGACCGTCTCGGTGTCCGAGGCCGTGCAGCCCTATCTCACGGTGGGAGACACCGCGCAGGTTGTGATCTCCTCTGTCTCCGCCGAGCCCGTTTTGGCCACCATTCGCACCGTCTCCCCCGCCGCCGGCGCCATGACGCAGCTCTTCGACGTGGTGCTCGATTTGCCGGAGCAGACGGCCGCCACCGCCGGCATGTTTGCCACCGTCACCTTCGAAACCGAGCGCCGCCAGGATGTGGTGCTCATCCCGACCGAGGCCATTTTGAACGATGGGGTCTCCCAGTCGGTCTTTGTCGTGGAGGAGGGCGCCGCCAGCCAGCGTGTGCTGACCACGGGTCTTGTGGGCGACGGCGTCACCGAGGTTCTCGAGGGATTGACCGGCGGCGAGCAGCTTGTCGTCGTGGGGCAAAGCTATCTCACCGACGGCGCCGCCGTGCGCATCGTGGAGGGCTGACACAGTGAAAATTGCGGAATTTTGTATCAAGCACAAGGTGACAACCTCGCTCGTCTTCATCATCATCGTCATCTTCGGTCTCACGGGATTTTCCAGCCTGTCGCTGGCCATGTTGCCCAACATGGAGTTTCCCATGGCGGTGGTCTACGCCGTCTATCCCGGCGCGGGCCCGCAGGAGGTGGAGGAACTTGTCACAAGGCCGCTGGAGTCGGCCTGCGCCACCGTGTCGGGCATGGAGGAGCTCACCTCGAGTTCCTCTGAAAACATGAGCATGGTCATGGTCACCTTTTCAGACGGCACCAACATGGACACGGCCGCCCTCAACCTGCGCGAAAAGATCGACCTTGTGAAGTCGAGCCTGCCCGACGACTGTCAGGCCCCCACCGTCATGACCATCAACCCCGACATGATGCCGGTCGCGGTCTACGCTCTGACAGGGCGCGACCTGGCCGATTTGCAAAATCTGGCGGAGGACGTCTTCTCCCCGGCGCTTGAGCGCGTGGAGGGCGTCGCTTCGGTCGAGGTGTCTGGCGGCGTGGAAAGCGAGATCGCCGTTGTCACCTACGCCGACCGTCTGGCGGGCTACGGCCTTTCGGTCTCCTACATCTCCAACATCCTGTCGGCCAACAACATGATGATCCCGGCCGGCACCGTGCAAAACGGTTCGGGCACCCTGTCGGTGCGCACCGATGCGCAGTTCTCCTCCATCGACGACATCCGCGACACGCTCATCCCCCTGCCGACAGGCGGCAGCGTGCGCCTGGGCGAGCTTGCCGACGTCCAGTTGACCCGGCAGGACGCCACCGCCATGGCAAAGGTCAACGGCGAGGCCTGCGTGCTGCTCACGCTCAACAAACAGTCGGACGTCAACACCGTTACGGTGTCGCGCGCTGCGCAAAAGTCCATGGAGAAACTGCGCGCCGACTATCCGGCCGTGGCCGTCACCTCGGTCATGGACCAGAGCGACTACATCGACCTCTCGGTGGACAACGCCGTGCAAAACATCGTGCTGGGTGTGCTTTTGGCCGCCATGGTGCTGCTGCTCTTTCTGCGCGACGGCGGCGCCACCACCGTCATCGCCATTTCGATGCCGGTCTGCATCATCTCGGTATTTCTGCTCATGCAAATTCTCGACATCACGCTCAACATGATGAGCCTGGGAGGGCTTGCCATGGGTGTGGGCATGATTGTCGACAACTCCATTGTGGTGCTCGAGAACATCTTCACCCACAGGGCCGACGGCAAGAGCCGTTGGGAGGCCTGTATCGAAGGGTCGGCTGAGATCTCCCTTTCGATCACCGCCTCCACGCTGACCACCGTCGTTGTGTTTTTGCCCATCGGGTTGACCTCCGGCCTCTCGGGTCAGATCTTCCGCGACTTCTGCCTGACCATCGCCTCGCTGCTGCTCTCGTCGCTCTTCATCGCGCTCACGCTGGTTCCCCTGCTGTGCTACTCTCTGCTCGACCGCAAGGGCAAGGGCCAGCAGCGTCTGATCGCAACCGCCAGCGGGCAAAAAACCGGGTTTGCACAGCGCTTCATGGATCGCTATCGCAAGACCCTGGCGTTTCTGCTCAAAAAGCGGTGGGTGGCCGTCTGCGTCTCCCTGGCGCTTGTCGTCTTCTTTGGCGCTGTTTCGGCCTCGGTCGGGGCGGAGCTGCTGCCCGACATGGATCAGGGCTCTGTCTCCATCAATGTCTCCATGCCGCTTGGCAGCGAACTCGAGGAGACTGCCGCCATCTCCGACCGCATCTCTTCAATCATCATGGAAAACGTGCCCGAGCTCGACGAATTTTACTACTCCGCCTCCGATTCCTCCTCGTCCTTTGTGGTCAACTTAGTGGAGCTCAGGCAGCGCGACCGCTCGGCGCATGAGATCGGCGATGCGCTGCGCGAGAAGCTCTCCGACATCGCCGGCTGCGTTGTCACGGTGGACAGCTCGGGCATGATGGGCATGGTGTCCGGCAATGAAATCTATGTTCAACTGACCGGCGACGACTACGACCGCCTGTCGGGACTTGCCGATCAACTGGTTGCGCGCATCGCCGCCCTGCCCGACGCCGTCGACGTCGAGAGCTCGGCCTCCGAGCGCACCCCGCAGGTCAACATCGCTGTCAACCGGCAAAACGCCGCGCGGTTCGGCCTGACGGCCGCCACCATCGGCTCGGCTGTGCGCAGCGAGCTGACCGGCACCACCGCCACCACCCTCAAACTAGGCGGCAACGAGATCGACATCTCGGTCAAGGGCGACGCCGTCTCCGCCACCTCCCTTGACGCACTCAAGGCCATGCCCATCTCCACCTCCTACGGCAATATCCCGCTCGAGCTGGTGGCGGATGTGACGGTGGAGCTGGCGCCTTTGTCCATCACGCGAAGCAACCAAAGCCGCGTCATCACCGTGACGGGCAACACCCTCTCGGGCGACGTTGTGGCCATGACCCATTCCATTCAGGGCATTTTGGCCGACTTCCCACTGCCCGAGGGCTACTTTGCCGACACGGGCGGCTCCTATGAGGACATGAACGAGGCCTTCTCCACCCTGGGCCGCGCCCTGCTCATCGCCGTGGGGCTTGTCTACTTTGTGCTGGCCAGCCAGTTTGAATCCTTCCTGATGCCGGTCATCATCATGATGGTGCTGCCCATCGCCTTTTTGGGCGGCATCTTCGGTCTGCCGCTCACCGGCAACAAGATCTCGATGGTGGCCATCATCGGCGTCATCATGCTGGCCGGCGTCGTGGTCAACGCATGCATCGTGCTGGTTGACTACATCAACATCAGGCGAGGCCGAGGCGAGGAGAAAGACGAGGCCATCTTAAACGCCTGTCCGCGCCGCGTGCGCCCCGTGCTCATGACCACGCTGACCACCATTTTGGGCCTGCTTCCCATGGTCTTCT
>CABRXB010000076.1 GCA_902474785.1 uncultured Eubacteriales bacterium
TCGGGTCTTGAGGCCATTCAAGCCTCTTTTCTGGCGTATGCCCGTCTCACCATGCCGGGCGGCTGCCTGGTTGCGAATGGGGACGACCCCCACATGGCGCCCATTTTGGAACAGTATGAGGGGCGCTGCGTCCTCTTTTCCATGGAGAAGCCGGATGCGGACTATGTGGCAAAGCCAATGCCCTCGGACGATGGACTTCCCGCCTTTGAAATTTTTGAGCACGGGCAGCACGCCGGCATCTGTCGCCTGCGCGTGCCCGGCCGTCACAATGTCATGAATGCGCTGGCCGCCTGCGCCTCTGCGCGGCTGATCGGCGTCTCGTGGGACACCATTTTGCACGCCCTGTCCTCCTTTGAGGGGGCCAAGCGCCGCTTTGAGTGGAAAGGTGAGCTTGACGGTGTCACCGTGGTGGACGACTATGCGCATCACCCCTGCGAGATTGCCGCCACGTTGCGCGCGGCCAAAGAGCGCCCCTTCTCCCGGGTGGTCTGCTTATTTCAACCGCACACCTACTCGCGCACCAAGGCGCTGTGGAACGAGTTCATCGAAGCCCTCTCTCTGGCCGATCTGCCCATCCTGCTCGACATCTACGCCGCGCGGGAGGCGCCCGACCCCACCGTGAGCTCCCAGTCCCTTGCGCAGAACATCCCAAAGGCCCTGTATGCCGGCTCCTTTGAGCAGGCAAAACAGCTCTTGCAAGAGCAGCTTCGCCCGGGGGATCTGCTTCTCACCATGGGAGCGGGCGACGTGTACAAGGTGGGCGAACAGCTTTTGGCCGAGCAGGAGAGTCAGAGACAGAAATGACAACCCAAAAGGCATGTCAAAGCCCTTCCTCATGTTTTGTGAGGAAGGGCTTTTTGCCGCAATATATCTCATACGGATCAGCCGGAAGATTGGCGTCGTTTTATCACTATAGAATCCCGTTATCCAAGCAAAAACTCGTGCTCCAAGGCGATGAGCCCATCTTGAAAATCGAAAATGTCACACGAGAGGGCGCCTTCGCTGTTGCGCAATATTGTGACAAAGCGGTCTCCCGACTGGCCCTTTACCAGCGCATCGCAAACGAAGGTGGCGTTGCTGCCCTCGTACGCCCGCACCATGGCTTCGACATACGCCGTCAGGCCCACAATTTCACGGGGCTCTCCCCCCTCTTTGTGTAACACCCATTTGACATCGGGGTGCAGATAGGTTCGATAGGTCTCCCAATCCCGCCTGTTCTCGGCGTCGAAAAAAGCTCTCAGCATGGTCTCGTGGTCCATTGATTTTCCCTCCTCATTTGGTTTTAACAGCGTAAATCAAATACCAGTCGCATTCCGGCTCATATGTATCTTTGGTCACCGTCAAGGAGAGCTCCCCGCACATCTGGGAAAATGGGGTGAAGGCGAGGACGCTTTCATAGAGGGTCACTTCGCCCGTCTTCTCAATCTTCTGAAAGAGGATTTCAACCGACGCCTCGCGCTCCATGCCGTCAAGCAGCCAATGCTACAAGGAGATATCGTCTTTTTCCCGATAGGACAGCCTGTCGTTGGCAGTAAAGCGCCGGTTTTCCCGGAGCACCTTTTCCCAGTTGCGCGTCTCAACCACCTGTGTGCCGCCCGGCGTCAAAACCGACGCCATGGCTTGGAGGTTTTCCATGCGGGCGGCGGCGTCTTTGAGTGGACGATGGAATTTCCCGTGCAAAAGAAATGTCAAATTCCTGCCCATGGGCGTCGGGAAGCTGAGCCCAGGCTTTTCTCGACGTCTTGAGGTATATGCAGTGTTGCGAAGAGAGCGCCCTTGTCAGGCAGATCGTCTTTTCGCTGACGTCGGTCGCCGGCACCCCCGCTCAATGCGAGCGCCGTTGCCCAAACGCCGCTTCCACAGGCTGCATCGAGCAATTTTGCCTCTTTGGGATAGCGTTTGAGAAGCGCCTCGTGCGTGGCAACAAACGCATGCTTTGCAAGCTCTTTTGACGAGAGTTCGCCATAGAGCGCCTGTAAAGCCTCCCAGTTTGTCAAAGCCTGTCCGCTGATTTATCGTCTACGCCCTTTTCTTTTGCGCTGTCGAGCGCAAACGTCAGCTCTGCTGCTCGGTTGCCCTTGCCTTGGCCTGTAATATCAACGAGCGCCCCTCTCCAAAATCATAGACATCCCGCGCGCCGGGAACGGGAAAGAGAAAAACAGCCCCATAGCGGCAGCGCACCGGGGTGTAGAGAACGCCGTCTTGCCCCACAGCCTGCTGCGCGCTGCGAAAGCGCCCATAGTAATAGGTGGCTGTTTTTCCAAAAGAGGTGCCCGTCTTGTTTCTCTCATAGGGCGCATCCTGTACCCAGACGCCAAGGCGCTTGACAAAGGCATAAGGCTCTCCCGAATCGCCGCTCCCCTGCTCCGGCGCGACAAAGAAGAGCATGAATTCCTTTGACTCATAACAGAGCTCCACCTGGGCAAAGCGCCGCTCCAAATACTGCTGCGGGGAAAAGGTGAGCGCCGAGCGTGCGCCAAGCGGGAAAAGCTGCGCATAGAGAAAGAGCAGCAAGGGGATGCAAAGCAGCCCGGCCGTGGACGACCGCCTGCGGATTTGTCCCGATTTTTCTTTGACCTGCCTCTGCATATTGTTCAACTTTCACGTTCCCCCCATCGGCTTGGACAAAGAAGGCCGACCGGATAATACGCTTTTTCTCCGCGTGTCTTTGCGCCATCTGAAGAAAAAACTTTTCACAGCCTCAAGTGCAACTATTGTACCACAAAAAATGCTCATTACAAATTTCACTTTATTCACAGCGCAAATCCCCCTCCACAGAGATCGACATTCGCCTTGATGTCCACATCTGGAGGTTGACTCTCAGCGGCAACCTCATTCTTCAAACAAAAGGCCCCACACGCACGGTTGACAAGCTTTTGGAGGTGACGTATACTAATTTTATGTGCACAAACCTTGGAAAAAGTTGTTGTGACAGCTTTCACTCAATGACAAGGAGGAAAACTATATGGATCTTTTTCAATTGTCTCAGGACGTTGAACAATACGTCATCGACATGAGACGGGAATTCCACGCAAACCCTGAAATCTCCTTTCAGGAAAAGCGCACCACCGCCCGTATCTGTGAGGAGCTCGATCAAATCGGCATCCCCCATGAAACGGTGGGCAGCGGCAACGTCGTCGCCCTGCTTGACACCGGCAAGCCTGGCAAAGCCCTTGCCATTCGAGCCGATATCGTTACGCTTCCCATGGACGAGGCCGACAAGACCACGCCTTATTGCAGCAAGGTGGAGGGTGTGATGCACTCCTGCGGACACGATGGCCATGCCGCCATGCTGCTCGGCACCGCCAAGGTTCTCACCCAGATCAAAGAGGTTTTGACCGGAAAAATCTATCTGTGCTTCCAGGTGGCCGAAGAGGTCGGCGGCGGCGCAGGCGAGATTGTGGCCTACTTAAAGGAAAAGGGCGGCGTGGATTGCGCCATCGGCACCCATCTCGACGGCGGCAGCGACGCCGGCGTCATCCATCTGCCCGACGGCCCGCTCATGGCAGGCGCGCAGCTCTTTGAGATCGAGGTCAAGGGCGTCGGCGGCCACGGCTCCCGCCCCGACAAGGCGGTTGACCCCGTCAAGCCCGCCTGCGATATCCTGCTCAAAATTGCCAGCATCCCCGCGCAGTATCACAATCCTTTTGACACCTGCGTCATCAGCCCCTGCCAGATCCACGGAGGCAGCGCCAACAACATCATTCCCGAGAGCGTGAAAATCGGCGGCAATCTCCGCTTTTTCAAATACGGCGACGATGAACGGCTGCTCGATCGCATCCGTCTGGTTGCGGAGAACACCGCCAAGGCCTATGGCACCACTGCCACTGTGACCAACATGCCGGCCGCCCCTCTGCCCGTCATCAACACGCCTGAAATGGCGGCCATCGGCCGCGAGGTCGCCGCGTCGGTGGGCTTCACCTTTGCCCCGCCCCACGACCCAACCTGCGGCTCTGACAACTATGCCGAATTCCTCGCCGCATTCCCCGGCTTCTACTGCGATACGGGCGCCAACTGCAAACGTCCCGGCACGAGCGGCAACCACCACAACCCGACCTTCGACCTCGACGAGAGAGCCTTCCGCCGCATTGTCGAGTTCTTCGCCGCTTTTGCCGTGCGCTTCCTGGGGGCGTAATCAAGCTGTATGGACATGGATCATTTTACATTTGTGTGAACAAAAGGCCGCCTCTTTTTTAAGAGGCGGCCTTTTTATTTCTCTGGCATGTAAACATACAGCGAACCTAATTCTGCCGAAAGGCTTTCCCCGCTACAGCGCAGCAAGCGCTTTCACATATCTCCTCATTCCAAGATTGACAAGAACATCACGGGTCAAAATTAAGAAACGAACGCCCCTGGCCCCGAGCAGCGCCCTTTCCCATCTTGTAAAAGTTAAGTCTCCCCTTTGTCTGCCATCCTATCAACTTTTTTGCGCTTTTTGTTTTGATACATCCTCGCGTCGGCAATCTGATACAGTGCGCTCACGCTGCCCGCCTCGGAATACAGGCAGCTTCCAATATCGACATTCATGTGAAAGCCGGGTGCAAAATCGCTGCAATCAATGTTGCGCACCGCATCATGTGCCAGTTCCGTCATGTTCTCACCGCTGCAAACCTGGTGCAAAACCACAAACTCATCTCCCGCATATCTGGCGACCACATCCTGCGCAGATACGACCGATTGCAGGGTCTTTGCCATTGCCAACAGCGCGTCATCCCCCGCCGTGTGGCCAAACGTGTCGTTGACCTGTTTGAAGTTGGTCAAATCCAAAAACAGCAATTCAAAATCCTGTCCGGTGGACTGAAAGTTGTCGCTCCACTGCACCAGTATCTCGCCCAGTCTGCGTCGGTTGATCAGTCCTGTCAGCTCATCATAGTTTGCAAGATATGCCAGCTTATCCCGCGCCTCTTTGAGCTGGCTGATCTCATACATACAGAGGATACACACCTTGAAGTTGCGCTTTCTGGCCTTTGTCCTCTTGAGGGAGCAGATGACAGGAATCCCGTTTTTTAGTTGCAAATTGAGCAGCGACGCCTTGTCGTTGTCAGAATGAATGAACGCCACAAGCTGGCCGCGGCTCTCCGAATCGAGAAACTCCGTATACAAAAGCCCATTGGGATCTGACTGGCTTAGCAGCTCTTTTGCCCGGCCATTGGCATAGAGAATGCGATATTCTTCATCTGTGACAAGCATTGCATCAATGCCACTTTCGAAGATATACCCCGGGTTGAGCGCCAGCTCCACATATAAAAAATCATAGTCGCGCAACCAGCCCCAGTAGCCAAACCCAAAAATCAACGTGGCAAGACAGCTCATCGGCGGCAAAAAAGACGAAAAATAGGGAAGCACAAAGATGGAGATGAACCCCGTCCCAACGGCAAGTCCATCGATCAAAACAAACCCTTTGGCCAGTGTTTTCACGCTTGGGCTGTTTGTCTTTTTTTGCCAGAGGTAAAGGTAATACAAGGCGCCGCCCAGATAGATGGCCAGGTATCCAAGCAGAACAAACGGCCATATCGTGCGATACTGCTGGACATACGTCCAGCCAAGGCCGCTGCCGCTTTGCACCAGATCCTCCGCAAACGCAGTGGGTCTCGCCGCCATAAATCGCATCACCAGGGCCACAGGCAAAGCCCAAAAGACAGCTTTGACAAGTGGGGTAAGCTTTTGGTCAAGCCCTGTCATGACAATAAAATAATAGGATGTGGTGGCGATGAAGCCGCACCACCCCGGCGCGCCCATTTGATGCCAGAACCATGCCTCTTCTTTTGTCCGGGCGATGTAAAAAAACGCGTCACACACACACCACCATGCCAGGCTCGTCAAAACCAGCAAACTGAAGATGTTTTGCTTGTCTAGTTTGCTTGTGGTGGCGCGCTGATAGATCACCATGAAAAAAAACGTGGCAGAAACGGTTGCCAAAAACGATAGCAGGTTGATGTCTTTCACCCCTTTTGCAAATCCAACACGCCGCAGCGATTCTGACAACCAGCACTGTTGACAAGCTCTCAATAAAAATTTGAGCGTTTTCGGCGCGGGTTTGCATCCACACAAAACACTTGATATCTTTTTCATTTGCGCCGAATATTTTTCAGCTTTTTAGCAACACTGCTGCTTAGAGGATTCTATTCAGATCAACTCAACAACTGCGAGGCCAGC
>CABRXB010000077.1 GCA_902474785.1 uncultured Eubacteriales bacterium
GGGATCACATCCATGGCCTCCACAAGCGTCAGAAGGTCGATGATGTGGTCTCTGTTAAAGCCGGTCTCCTCCCGACCCGATAGAAGATTTTTCCCATCTGTCAGGTCGACAAAAATACTCTCCTGCTTGAGGTCGAGCGTCGGATTTTTTTCCAGCGCAAGATTGCGCTGATCGCGCATTTCAAAGAAGAGTTCCAGGCAGGATTTCGCCTCCAGCCGCTTGCGCAGCGCCGAGCGGGGTTCGATATAGTTTTGCGCAGCGATTCAACACCCGCAACGCCTCCATCGGCTCCAAGACCACAGGGTCTTCCACATCGCTTTGGTATTCCAGGCACTGCACCTTGTAGGCCAGGGGCTTACAATGGTAGCACTTGAGAAAATACTTGTAGAGATACCGCGCAGCCGAAAAGCCCGCCTCGCGCGAGATTTCCTCCAAGCACATATCGCTGGAAAGCAGCAGTTTTTCCGCCACCGTCAGACGCTGCATGAGCAAAAATTCCGAAAACGGCTGGTTGGAAAATTTGGCCCAAAACTGAGAGAAGTAGGTTTTGCTGATGAGCTCACGCCCCAAAATATCGGTGACGCTGATCTTGCTGCGGCAGTTTTCGTGCACGTAACGCACTGTGCGATTGTACCGCTGAAGTTGATAGTCGCTGATAAACCAGTAGCGCCCCACCTTGTAATAGAGCTCAAAGAAGTCGCTCATGGATAGGCAGAGCAGGTGACGTGCCTGTTGAAAGGCGACGTCAGGACTGGTGCGAAACCCCGGTTCATTGCGGCGCAGCACACACTGAAAAATGGCCTCGATCATGCGAAATTCCTGCGCTGCACGGGACTTTTTGAAATCCAAAGACATGCCCTCCAGCGGCTGGTTTCGAAAGGCGATGTGGCCAATGTTTTCAAAACTGCTCTCATAGGCCCGAAGATCAATGCTGAGCACTGCGACAAGGCTTCCCTCGGGTTCCAGCGAGGTCAGGCGATGCAGGCAGTTGGTATTGACAAAGGTGAAATCCCCCGGCTCAAGATGAAAAATTTCATGGTTTTGCGTTACTTCAAGCGCCCCTTCCAGCGGTAACACGATCTCAAGCACATCGGTATGCCAGTGAATGGGCGATCTTGTAACGCGGTAAACGCGGGTGCGAATGGGGTAGTTTTGTGGAAATTCTACTTTGATTTCGCGCATAAGACACTCACCTCGTTTCTCTGTTGTGATTTGGATTTTCTAACGTTGACAAGGTCATCCAGTGACAATTGTTGCGCGCACCTCTCCGGCTTCGACGACGGGACATACGGCCTTCGCCTTTCGGCTTATGCGCGTAAGGCGCCGCCTTGTTTTTCAAGAGAGCCGTGCAATACGCAGACGCAATAGCCATTCAATCTTCCTGCCACTTTGCAAGGGTTTTTCGGTCGCTCTTTTTCTTGTATTTTTTCAATAAAATTCTTATCTTAAAACAGAATACCAGAAATTGTGCCGGAAAACAATAGATGGCAGCAAAAACGAAAGAAGGGAATTTATTCCTCCTTTCGTTTTCACAGTCAGTTGCCGGCCAGTTCCTTTGCCCGATAGCAGGCGCAGAAATGCCCGGGCGCCATCTCCTCCAGAGGAGGGGCAGCCTCACGGCAGCGATCCTGTGCATAGATGCAGCGGGCTGCAAAGCGACAGCCCGGTTTTGGATTGATGGGAGAGGTGATCTCCCCTTCGAGCAAAATGCGTTCTTTCTTGCGGTGGATGGTTGCCTGCGGGATGGCCGAAAGCAGCGCCTTGGTGTAGGGGTGCAGGGGATTTGCAAAGAGATCCTTCTTGGGGCATTTTTCCACCATGTTACCCAGATACATCACACTGATGTTGTCTGAGATATGCTTGACGACCGACAGGTCATGCGTGATAAAGATGAAGGTCAGGCCGCGCTCCTGCTGAAGATCCTGCATCAGATTGAGAATCTGCGCTTGAATCGACACGTCGAGCGCCGAAACCGGCTCGTCGCACACGATGAACTTGGGATCGAGCGCACGGGCGATGCCGACGCGCTGACGGCGGCCGCCGTCGAGCTCGTGGGGATACACATCGCGAAAGCGCAGCGCAAGGCCAACGGTCTCCATGAGCGAGGTCACGCGCGCATCGAGCTCCTTGGCGCTCTTGCACACCCCATAGATCTTGAGCGGCTCCGAGATGATCTGGCTGACCGACATGCGGGGGTTGAGGGAGCTGAAGGGATCCTGAAAGATCATCTGCATGTCGCGGCGCAGCTCTTTGAGCTTTTGATTGTCAACGTCAGAGACATCCTCTCCGGCAAAGATGATCTGGCCGTCGGTCTTGGGCAGCAGGTGGATCACCGTGCGGCCGAGGGTCGACTTTCCACAGCCCGACTCACCAACCACGCCAAGCGTCTCGCCCTCGTTGATGGCAAAGCTGACATCGTCCACGGCGTGCAGCATGCCGCCGGGGGTTTTGAAGTATTTTTTCAGGTTCTTGACTTCCAAAAGCACGCTCATGCCAGGCCTCCTTCCTGATACAGATGGCACTTGACCATGTGTCCGGGCGTCACTTCCACCTCTTCGGGAGGCGTGGTTTCACAGATGGGCAGACGGTTGGCGCAACGCGGGCAAAAACGGCATCCGGGCGCCAGATTCGAGGGGTCGGGCATGAGGCCCATAATGGGTTCCAGTCGCCCACATCCTTGTCGAGATCGGGGATGGCCCCGAACAGACGGATGGTGTAGGGATGGGCGGTGTTGTCATAGATGTCCTCGAGATTTCCAAACTCGATGATCTCGCCGGCATACATGATGGCCACCTTGTCGCAGATCTCGGCCACAACGCCCAGGTCATGGGTGATGAGAATCATGGAGGTCTGGATCTCCTTTTTGAGCTTGGTCATGAGTTCCATCACCTGTGCCTGGATGGTCACGTCAAGCGCCGTGGTTGGCTCGTCGGCGATGATGACCTCGGGACGGCAGGCCAGCGCGATGGAGATGACCACGCGCTGCTTCATGCCGCCGGAGAACTGGTGGGGATAGTCCGAAAAACGCTCGGCGGGAATGCCCACCATCTCGAGCATCTCCTTGGCCTTGGCCGCCGCCTCAAGCGTCGAACACTTCTCATGCAGCTTGATGACCTCGGTGATCTGGTCGCCCACTGTCAAAACGGGGTTGAGCGCCGTCATGGGGTCCTGAAAGATCATGGAGATCTTTTTGCCGCGCACCTTGCGCATCTCCTTGGCGCTCATCTTGAGCAGATTTTTGCCCTCAAAGAGGATTTCACCCGACACCACCTTGCCGGGAGGCGAGGGAATCAGGCCCATGATGCCCAGGGCAGTCGTGGTCTTTCCCGCTCCCGTCTCGCCCACAAGACCCACGGTCTGACCGCGCTCAAGGCTCAAATTGACACCGTTGACCGCTTTGAAAACCATCTTGTCGGCAAAGTAGTGGATGGATAAATTGTTGATTTCCAGCAGTTTTTCACTCATACCAGCACCTCACTTACTGCTTCAGGCGCGGATCGAGCGCATCGCGCAGGCCGTCGCCAAAGACGTTCAGGGAAAAGACCGTGATCATGATGGCAATGCCCGGGAAGGCCACGAGATGCCAATAGTCGCGGATATACGGGCGTCCAACCGACAGCATGGCGCCCCACTCGGGAATGGGGGGCTCAAGGCCAAGGCCGAGGAAGCTCATGGAGGAGGCAACCAGGATGGCGCTTGCCACGCCCAGGGTGGCCTGCACGATGATGGGGGCCAGACAGTTGGGCAGCACATGGCGGAAAATGATGCGGGCATTGGAGCAGCCGATGCAATGGGCGGCTTCGATGAACTCCTGCTCCTTGACCGAGAGAATGGAGGCGCGCACAATGCGCGCATAGCCAGGAACCGAGCCGATGCCGACCGCGATCATCAGGTTGAAGAGGCCGGGCCCAAGTGCCGCCGCAATCGACAGCGAGAGCAAAATACCGGGCACAGACATGAAGACGTCGAGAATACGCATGATGATGTTGTCGGTCTTGCCGCCATAGTAACCGGCAAGAGAACCCAGGAAAATGCCGACCACCGCGGCGATTGAGACCGAGATCATGCCGACGGTCAGCGAGATGCGCGAACCATGCACCACACGGTCAAAGATGTCACGGCCCACGTTGTCGGTGCCAAACCAGTGTTCGCTGCTGGGCATTGCAAACTGGTTGTAGAGATCCTGATTGTCGTAGCCCTGGGGCGCGATGAGATCGGCGCACAGCGCCATGGTCACAAGCAAAATCAGGCAGATCAGGCCGGCCAGCGCGATTTTATTTTTGCAAAAGCGACCCCAGATCTCCTTGAGCTGGCTCTTGCGCACATAGGTGTCGTTCTCGGCGCTGTATTCCTGCACCTGCGCGGTGCCGGTCTTGAGGACATGCTCCTTGAAAGAAACTGTACTATTCACTGATCTCACCTGCCTTTGCTGCTTTTGGCTTGCTCTTATACTGCGAGCGAATGCGCGGGTCGACAAAGCTGTAGAGGATGTCGACGCCCAGATTGATGAAGGAGAAGACGACGGCCGTGAAGAGCACGGCGCCCTGCACAACCGGGCCGTTTCTCTGCTTGATGGCGCCCACCATCAGGGTGCCGATGCCGGGGATCGAGAAGATGGTCTCGGTGAGCACCGAGCCGCCCAGCAGACCGCCAAACTGAAGACCGGCCACTGTGATGATGGGGATGAGCGCATTTTTGAGGGCGTGCTTGGTGATGACCACCCACTCGGTCTGACCCTTGGAGCGGGCGGTGCGGATGTAGTCCTGGCGAATGACCTCAAGCATGGAGGAGCGGGTCATACGCATGATGGTGCCTGCCGAGGCAAAGCCCAACGTCAGCGAGGGCAGCACCCAGTGCAAGGGCGTGCTGAATCCCGACGAGGGGAACCACTTCAAGTTGACGGCGAAGACGATGATGCTCATCAGTCCAAGCCAGAACGAGGGCATTGAAACGCCGAACAGCGCAATCACTCGCGCCACATGGTCAAAGATGGAATACTGCTTTGTGGCCGAGACGATGCCGGCTGTTACGCCGATGAGTACGGCCACCGTGACGCTCATGAGCGCCAGCTTCAGGGTGGTGGGGAATTTGGAAACGATCTCCGAGGTCACCGACTGGCCGGTGGTGTAGGAGGTTCCGAGATCCCCGTGCAGCACCAGCTTTTTGATGTAGTTGCCAAGCTGGATGAGATAGGGCTGATCGGTGCCAAGCTCGGCGCGCTTGGCGGCGAGCTGCTCGGGTGTGGCGCTTTCGCCCAGCATGATCTCCGCAGGGTCGCCCGGCGTGAGGTACATGATGGTGAACACCAGCACGATCACGCCAATTACCACGGGGATCATCATGAGCAGACGCTTCAAGATATACCTGGACATTGGAGTTTCTCCCTTCTAAATGAGTCTGCCGGGCCTTATTTGGCGCCGAAATAGGTGGCGAGATTGGCGCTCTCGTCGATGACGCCCTCGATGATGGGTTTTCTGCTGCTGAGAATGGTGGTGATGCCAGGGCCGTGCCCCATGCGGTCGCTGTCGCCATGGATGATGACGCCGATGGTCACAGCGCCCTTGTAGTGCGCTCTGCCCCAGGTGTTGTCCTGATCTTCCAGCAGCACGATGTCGCCAAAGCGCAGCTTGTCAAGTCCCAGCCGGGCGATCTCCTCTTTGTCTTGCGTCATGAGATCGTAGTCGCCGCGCACGGGATGATAATGGCCTTTGCCGCTGCCCATGAGATAGCTGGGGATCTTGGCCGCAACCTTGACGATGAGCTTGCCGTCTTTTTCCTCAACGCCCATGGCGTCGAGCAGGTCGGGGTCCAGATTGGTGCAAACCACATCGGGGTAGTCGGTCAGCTCAAGACCAAAGCCATAGGCCTTGACAAGAAACTGGTCGGAGCAGGTCAGCTTCTCAAGCGTCTCCTGCGGAAACCAGAGCATCACATGCTCGGGACCGCCGTGCATACCGGTGACGCGGCCGAGATCGCCCTTGGCGTCGCCCGTGACAACCTTTGCCACATTGCCGATGCACGAATAGGTGTTG
>CABRXB010000078.1 GCA_902474785.1 uncultured Eubacteriales bacterium
CAGAACTTCGACAATCTGCACCAGAAAGCAGGCAGCCAAAACGTGCTCGAGCTGCACGGATCGGTGTGGCGCAATTACTGCATGCGCTGCAAAAAACCGTATGACGTCGAGCATGTTCTCCAATGCGAAGGCGTGCCCCGCTGCGACTGCGGCGGCATCATCAAGCCCGACGTCGTGCTCTACGAGGAGGCGCTTGACGCGCGCGTGATGGAGGCCGCGGTGCGCGCCATCTCCCAGGCGGATCTGCTCATCGTGGGCGGCACATCGCTGGTGGTCTGGCCGGCGGCCGGGCTTGTGCGCTACTTTGAGGGGGAGCATCTGGTGCTCATCAACAAGGGCGAGACCACCTATGACGAGAAGGCCGACCTGCTCATCCGCGCCCCCATCGGGCGGACGTTAGAGCGCATCGTCGTCAGATAACCTCTCCCCTTTCAAAGATGCTCCCACCACCGGGGGCCCAGAAAGTGTGGACAAGGCGGCGCTGCCGAGCCCCTGACGTGCCAGCCCCATGATTTAAGACGCATGGCGGCCGCTTTTATCTGTGACAAACACCTGCAAAATACAGCGCAGAGGATCCAAGGGCCCTTTGCGCATCTTAAAGGAGGGAATCCCCATGAAAATCGCCGGCATCATCGGCGGTACAAGCTGGCACTCCACCGTCGACATGTACCGCTACATCAACCAGACGGTTTCCGACACCCTGGGCGGCTACCACAACGCCCGTCTTCTCGTCGCAAACGTCGATCTTCAGAACATTTTGGATCAAAATACGCCTGCCGGCAAGGGCGGCGTTCTGGTCGAAGCCGCCAAACGGCTCGAGGCGGGCGGGGCCGACTTTGTGGTCATTTGCAGCAACGGGCTGCACGAGTATGCCCCCATGATCGAGCGGGCGGTGGGCATTCCGCTGCTGCACATCGCAGACTCGACGGCCGACGTCATCACAGCGGCCGGCAAGGTGCGCATCGGGCTCATGGGCGTCAAGGAGACCATGGAGCGCGACTTTTACAAAAAGCGTCTCACAGACCGCGGCATCGAGGTGCTCATCCCGGACGAGGCGCAGCGCGACTTCATTGAAAAGGTGTTGTGGGAGGAGACCAATTTTGGCATTGTCAACCCCGAATCGGTGAGGGCCTTTGAAGCCATTGCGCGCAGCCTGATGGACAGGGGGGCGCAGGGCGTGATTCTGGGCTGCACCGAGATCGGCATGCTGCTCAAACAGGAGAACACCGACATCCCGCTCTTTGACACCACCATCATTCACGCCGACGCCATCGCGCGCCGCTGTATGGAGGAGTAAGCCCATGAATGAAAATTTTCTCAAAGAACGCGCCCTTTGCCCCGTGTTTGACAAATACGCCTACCTTCTGACCGGCTCCACCGGCCCTATCCCCACCTATGTGTACGACGGCATGAAGGACTACATGGACCGCCGCCTCTACGAGGGGGGCGACGCCATCTTTCGCGGCGAGGGAACCTTCACCATGATCGCCCGCGTGCGCGCCCTGTTTGGGGAGCTGCTGGGCTGCCCGGGCGACGACATCGCCTTTGGGCCCAACTCCTCGGCCATGTTTTGCATCTTCACCGACGGGCTCTCCTTCGAGCCGGGCGACAACATCGTCACCAGCCGCGACACCTTCATCAGCATGGTCTATGCGCTCGATATGTTGCGCAAAGAGGGTCTTGAGATTCGCTATGTGGAGAGTGAAAACGGCGTTGTGCCCACAAACGCCATCGTCAATGCCTGCGACGAACGCACCAAGGCCGTGACGCTGTGCCATGTGGAGAGCTCCACCGGCTATCGCCACGACCTGGCCGCCATCGGCGACTACTGTCGGCAGCACGGCATCTGGCTTGCGGTCGACGCCGTGCACACCGCGGGCGTGCTGCCCATCGACGTGCAGCAGATGAAGATCGACTTTCTGTGCGGCAGCGACTACAAGTGGATGATGAACTTCTGCGGCGTGGGCTACGCCTATGTCAGCCCCGCGCTGCGCGCCGCTTTGAAACAGCGGCGGGCCGGGTGGCTTTCGGTGAAAAACCTTTTTGAGACAGGGCTTTTTGAAGCCGACCTCGCACCCGGCGCCTCGCGCTACGAGCTGGGCTATCCCTTTGTCCCCGGCATTTTTACCATGGGCGAAGTGGTCTCTCACTATCTGGCGCTTGGAAAGCGCGAGGTGGAAGACTATGTGCTCTCGCTTGCGCAGTATGTCTACGACAGCGTACGGCCGCTCAAGGACATCGTCATCGCCAGCGAGTTCCCGGCGGGACACAACTCCGCGCTTGCCACCTTCCTCGTCCCTGCGCGCTACGGCGTCACAGGCGACGCGCTGCTGCAAAAGGGCGTCGCCGTCACGGTGCACGAGGCCCACGGGCCCGATGAGATGACCTCGGTGCGCGTCTCCTGCCACTATGTCAACACCAGGGCGGATATCGACCGTCTGGTTGACGCGCTCAAAGACCTCATGCAGGGAGCCTAGGCCCCGCAGTCGGCAACTCAACAGGGAGATGTCCGCGCAATGCCAAAGGGCTAGCTTGACGCTCTTTGATTGACGGGACGCTCTGATGCAAAAATCCGGCCAATACGCCGTACGATATATAAAGATTGTTGTGCAAGCCGGCCTGAAACAAGGGAATGCGACCAGACCTCTACCGAGAACCGCCTGGCGGAGCAGCTTCCAAAAGCAGGCTTTAGCCTGAAAGATCGCCCCCTGTGAAGGCGCGGCGGCCCGATCCCTGAATCGGCAACATATTTCTTGGGGAACCGCCCTTAGTGAAAAGGCTGTGTTGTGGCCCGAAGCCGGTCCCAATTCCCCCATGCCGGGCATATCAAAAGCTGCGTTGTTTCAATCGTCAACCCGGTGCCGCAAGCCGAGGTTGATGCAGCTTTTCGACCCGGCAACAAGAGCATCTCATGCGCGATGCACTCTGATACCTGCGCGGGTGACATCAGGCGTATATAGCCTGGGCCAGTGCCGGTGATATCAGACGTATGCAGGCTAGTGCCAGCGCCGGTACCATCAGGCGTATGCAGTCTGGTCAGCGCCGCTGATATCAGGCGTATGCAGGCTAGTGCCAGCGACGGTGACATCTGGCGTATGTAATCTGGCGCCGGTGTCAGTGCCTTCAGTCTGATGCCAGCGCCATCAGGCAAATGCAATCTGATGCCTGCGCGGGTGCCATCTGGCGTATATAGCCTGGGCCTGGGCCAGCGCCGGTACCATCAGGCGCACGTAGGCTAGTGTCAGCGACCGCTGATATCAGGCGAATGCAGTCTGGCCAGCGCCAGCGCCGGTGCCCTCTGGCGTATGCAGTCCGCAACCGCGCCGGCGCAAACCCGAAGCCAATTCGATGATCCCTGACAACGCTGGCGACTGATTGCAGGCGCCTTGCAAGCGCAGCCGTTGGCGTGCGGCTTGACCCCCACATGGCAAAACAACCATCCACCAAGACGAATATAGAAAGGAAGCGTTTCACATGTCCAAAATCGAAGCACGCATCGAGGAGCTCGGCATCACGCTGCCCGACGCCTCCTCCCCTGTTGGCAACTACGTCGGCGCAAAAGTCGTAGGCAACATGGTCTACCTCTCGGGCAACGGGCCGCTTGGCAACGCGGATTCCTCTTTCAAGGGCAAGATCGGCTCCGACTTCTCCCTTCAGGAGGGCTATGCCGCGGCGCGCTCCACCATGATCAACCTGCTGGGCACGCTCAAAGGCGCCATCGGCGACCTCGACCGGGTGGAGACCATTGTCAAGCTGCTGGGGTTTGTGGCGAGCGCCCCCGGCTTTTACGATCAACCCAAGGTCATCAACGGCGCCTCCGATCTTCTGGTTGAAGTCTTTGGCGATGCGGGCCGCCACGCCCGTTCTGCCATCCCCGTCCCGCAGCTTCCCATGAACCTGGCGGTTGAAATCGAGATGATTGTCAAGCTCAAAGATGCGTGAGCATGTTTTGAGGTCAAAACAAAGGCGGCATGGCCGATCGGCCACGCCGCCTTCTTTCGTCCGTCAATTATGGGGCATGCCTTTGTGCAGCAAACAATTTGTATAACCCTGGCCCTCTGTGGTATCATCTGAAAGACAGCCTTGCTCATTGGCGAATCACCATGCCCAATTTCGATTCCACATAGTCCTGTTTTTATGCTGGTATCAAAACGAGGGCATTCCCGCTGTCGTCAATGTTTTACTTTTAAGGAGAATCAAACCATGTCTGCTGATTTTATCAACTTGACAACAGAAAACCTTGCCAATGAACATCTGTGCTGCATCATCCGCAGCAAAAAGCCGCATCCGGGGGTTGAAGCAAAGCGTCAATGGCTTTTTGAACGACTGCGTGAAGGACATGTCTTTCGAAAATTAAACGCCAAGGCCACGGTTTTTATCGAATACGCGCCTCTTGAAACGGCGTGGGTTCCCATTCTTGGCGACAACTACTACTATCTGTACTGTCTGTGGACTTTGGGAAACGAAAAGGGAAAAGGATATGGAAAAGCCCTGATGGAATATTGTCTCAACGATGCGAGGGAGAATGGGAAATCAGGCGTCTGCATGCTTGGAGCAGCCAAGCAGAAGGCGTGGCTTTCCGATCAGTCGTTTGCAAAAAAGTTCGGCTTTGAGGTCGTCGACCGTACCGATTATGGCTATGAACTGCTTGCGCTCTCGTTTGACAAAACAACGCCAAGCTTCGCGCCAAACGCCAGAAAAGGAGAGATCGAACGCAGGGAGCTGACCATTTACCATGATATGCAGTGCCCCTATGTTCTCCAAAACATCGGGAAAATAAAACAGTATTGCCAGGAAAACGAAGTTCCCGCCTCTTTGATTCAAGTGGATACGCTGAAACAGGCAAAGAATTTGCCTTGCGTCTTTAACAACTGGGCTGTGTTTTACAACGGAACGTTTGAGACCGTGAATTTGTTGGATGTGACATCCATCCAGAGACTTCTTCAAAAGTGAGACCGGCAGGCGTCAATTACACCTGTTTGCTTCGATTTCGGTCTTAGCGTCAAAGCGGCTGCTCCCTCAAAAGCCACGGAAATTTAATCAAACGGGAGACTGCATCTACATCAGAAAAACAACCATTTGGATGGAGAGGAGCATACTGTGGTGCCCTTTTGGAACATTTTATGGTTGACAACGCCTATACTCATATCGACCGGTTCACGAAAGGAGAACTCCATGAAACGTCTGTTTTGTCTCGCATTGGCCTGTTTTTTGACGCTTGCAGGGTGCAGTGCGTCAAACTCAGATCAGCCGCCCGGCCAGCAGGAGCAGGATCCCATCGACAACTTGCAGGAAATCAAATATGCCGTCATTCCCATGCTGATGGTGGACGGGAAATACTACTATGACACGGGCAGGGAGAGCGCGGTCACGGCGCGCTGCGGCGTGATGGATGGGGAAATCACCTCCACCGTCGACGGCACGCAAATCCCCTTTCAGGACAATCAGTCCAACTTCGGCGCAGGCTACAGTTTCCAGTACGGCGAGAACGACACCATTGAAGTTCTGATCGACGACAAGTGGTGCGTATTTGAGCATCGCAGTGGAGACGGCAGCCTCATCCGCTTTGAAGACGCCTGGTATAGCCAGGGAGATATGAGCGAGGAGACCATCGCATGGATCCACTGGTACAATGGGCTGACCACACAGGAGCAACGGGAGATCGACCACTTTCCGGACGATCTGGCTGCGCTTTTGGAGCCGCCGGAAACAGTCAAGCCAAATGAAACAGGCGCTCTGGACGATTGACAGAAACCGCCTGCAACTGACCAGGAATGCCCAAAGAGAGGCCATCCGCAAAAAGCGGATGGCCTCTCTTTGGATCTGGAGGTGCGTTTGCGCGTCCTGGCTCTTGAAAAACTATGATTATAGAGAAAGTCAATGGAGCATTGGCTTTTGGGGGACGTCTGGATCGGTCGCGATATTGGGGAGAAGGCGCGCCCAAAGAAAACAACGAGCTTTTGGACATCAAGGACATCCCTGAAAGCTTGCGCATCATTGCGT
>CABRXB010000079.1 GCA_902474785.1 uncultured Eubacteriales bacterium
CGCGGGCTCTTTGCCCGCAGAGCCCCGTCTTGAGGCATCTTTTTTCAACCTGACACCTCCGTTTCCACAAGGCCGGTCGTCCCGGCGGGGTAATAGACCTGCCAAAGAGTCAGCCCATGGGCGGGGGCCGTGGCGCCGGCGCGCGTGCGGTCGCCGCTTTTCAGGATGGAGGGAATGTCGGTCTCTCCCCCCGTGGCGGCGGCAATGAGCGTGCCTGCCACGATGCGCACCATGTTGTACAAAAAGCCGTTGCCGGTGATCGAAAGGGTGAGCATCCCCTCTTTCTCCCATGCGCGGCAACTGTAAATGGTGCGCACGGTGGAGCGGACGCAGCCGCCCGAGGAGGCAAACCCGCGAAAGTCGTGCGTGCCCTCAAAAAGAGGGGCCAGCGCCACAAAGGTCTTGACGTCGAGCGGGCGGGGGTGGTGGTAGCTGGTCTGCGCCTCGAAGACATTGCGCGGCCGGCGCAGCCAGATGCGGTAGCGGTAGGTTTTGGCCACCGCGTCGTAACGGGGGTGAAAATCCTGCCCCACCTCGTGGGCGTCAAGCACCGAGATGTCACGCGGCAGATGCGCATTAAGCGCCGCCGGATAGCGTGTGACGGGCAGGGCGGCCGATGTTTCAAAGGCCGCGTAGTAGCGCCGCGCATGCACCCCCGCGTCGGTGCGCGAACACCCCGTCACAGAGGGGCGCTGCGAGAGCAGCGCACACAGCGCATCCTGCAGCGCCTGCTGCACCGTCAGGGCGTTTTTCTGCACCTGAAAGCCGGCGTAGGCGCCGCCCAGGTAGGAGAGCTGGAGCAGGATTTTCTTCATGTTTGCAAAAGCGCCTCCTTCCGGGCGGGAAGCTTCCCTTAAAGCGTTGTCGGAATGATGGAAAAGAGCACATGGTTGGTGCCAAACAAAATGGCGGGGATGATGAGCAGCATCACGGCCAGCATCGCATAATCGCGCGCGCGCATGGTCATGGTTTTAAGGCGGCTGCGCGGGCCGGAGGTGTGATAACAGCGGCACTCCATGGCCACGGCCAGCTCGTCGGCCCTGCGAAACGACGAGACAAAAAGAGGCACCAAAATGGGGATGAGCGCCTTGGCGCGCGACAGCACGCCGCCCGACTCAAAATCGGCCCCGCGCGCCTTTTGCGCCGACATAATCTTGTCGGTCTCCTCCACCAAAACGGGAATGAAGCGCAGCGCGATGGTCATCATCATGGCCAGCTCCCCCACGGGGACGTGCAGCGCCTTGAGCGGGCTCATCAGCCGCTCCATGGCGTCGGTCAGCATGATGGGCGAGGTGGTGTAGGTGAGCAGCGACGATCCCAAAATGAGAAGCGAGATGCGAAGCACCATGAAAAGGGCCATTTCAAGCCCCTGCCAGGTGGCGGTCAGCTTCCAGATGGTGAAAATGGGGTCGCCCTTGGTGTAAAATAAGTTGAGAATCGAGGTGAAAATGATGAGAATGAGAAGCGGCTTCAACGAGCGCAGCATGGTCTTGGGCGGTGTTTTGGAGATGGCCACCGCAATGGCCAGCAAAACCGCCATCAGCGCAAATCCGCACAGCGTTTCGACCAGAAAGAGCTCCACGATGTAGAGCAAAACGGCCACCAGTTTGATGCGGGGGTCGAGGCGGTGCATCAGCGTGTCGCCGGGAAAAAACTGTCCGATCGTGATGTCCTTCAAGCGATCACCCCCCTCTCCTGCAGCAGCCGGCGCAGCGCATCCTCCCCCTGCTCCACCGTGAAGACATCGGTGGGCACGGGCAGCCCCGCGCGGGCCAGCTTTGCAAAAATGGCCGTGACCTGCGGAACGGCAAGCCCGAGCTCCGACAGCCGCTGTTCCTGTGAAAAGACCTCGGCCACGCTGCCATGCATGGCGATTCTTCCATGCTCCATCACAAGCACGCCGGTGGCGTGACGCGCCACGTCCTCCATGGAATGGGAGACCAGCAGCACGGTGGCGCCGCGCTGCTCGTGATAGCGGCGCACGCGCGACAGAATTTCGTCGCGCCCCTGAGGGTCAAGCCCCGCCGTCGGCTCATCCATGATGAGCACCTCGGGCTGCATGGCGAGCACCCCGGCGATGGCCACGCGCCGCTTTTGCCCGCCCGAGAGCTCAAATGGCGAGCGGGTGAGCAGCGCGTCGCTTACGCCGCACAGCTCGGCGGCCTCGCGCACGCGACTGTCGATTTCCTCTTCCGAAAGCCCCATGTTGCGCGGGCCAAAGGCGATGTCTTTGTAGACGCTCTCCTCAAAGAGCTGGTACTCGGGGTATTGAAACACCAGCCCCACGCGAAAACGCAGCGCGCGGATCTGATCGGGCTTTTCCCAGATGTCCACCCCGTCGAGCAGAACCTGGCCGCTTGTGGGCTTGTCAAGGCCATTCAAATGCTGCACCATGGTGGACTTGCCGCTTCCAGTGTGCCCGATCACGCCCAAAAACTCCCCGGGCTGCACCGAAAAATTCAAATCCTCAATGGCCGTGCGCTCAAAGGGGGTGCCTTTGGAATAGACATGCGTCAGACCGCGAACTTCCAGTTTGTTCATCCGGCCACCTCCTCAAAGAGCTTTTGCAGCGCATCGGCCGCCTCGTTCTCGTCGAGAACGTCGGCCGGCAGCGAGGGACACAGCCTGCGCAGCCTGTGGATCAGCGTTGTGGCCTGCGGCGCCTCAAGGCCCAGGCGTTCGAGATAGTCCACCTTGGAAAAGACCTCGCGGGGCGAGCCGTCGAGCACGACGCTGCCCTGGTCCATGACCACCACGCGGTCGGCCATGGCCGCCTCCTTCATGTAGTGGGTGATCATCACAATGGTGATGCCGCGCTCTCTGTTGAGCCGCCTGATGGTGGCAAGCACCTCTTCGCGCCCCAGGGGGTCGAGCATGGCCGTCGGCTCGTCGAGCACGATGCAGTGTGGCATCATGGCGATGATACCGGCAATGGCCACACGCTGCTTTTGTCCGCCTGAGAGCTGATGCGCGGCATGGTTTCGGTATTCCCACATGTCAACGGCCTTGAGCGCATACTCCACGCGCCGCACCGTCTCCTCCTGCGCGATGTTGAGGTTCTCGGGCGCAAAGGCCACGTCCTCCTCCACGATGGTGGCGACAATCTGATTGTCCGGGTTTTGAAAGGCCATGCCGACGCGCTGGCGCACCTCGAACAACCGAGCCTCGTCTTTTGTGTCGATACCCTCCACAAGCACCTGCCCGACGGTGGGAAGAAGCACGGCGTTCATCTGCTTGGCCAGCGTCGACTTGCCGCTGCCGTTGTGTCCGAGCACGGCCACAAAGCTCCCCTGCTCCACCGTGAGGTTGACGTTGCGCAGCACGGGCGCGTCGCCCTCTCCGGGGTAGGAGAAGCCAAGCTCTATCGTCTGAATCATATCCTGTTTGTTCACGTTTACGGTTCACTCCTCTTTGGGGCGTAGGTCAAAAAGCGCAGCCCCCGGGAAAGATCCCGTGGCGTCGCCGGTATTCTTCTGTGTGGAATCGCTGCGCGGCGCACTTTGACGCCTGCCGTTCATACGGGCACGGCAGGCAAGCCCGCCGACGTCATTGAAGCCTTCAGCCCGCGGGTCAAAGCGCAGACCAGCGTTTTATATGGCCAACCTTCCGGCATCGCCGCGTTTTCGATTCGGTCGGACGGATCAAGCGATCAAAGAGGCTCTTATCCGGCAGCGCAAACTTCGGCAGATTTTGTCCATACCAACACAGGCATCGCAGCCTGCCCGATCTTATCCGCGCAGCGGCCAGAACGCGCAAGACACCCGCCCGGCCCATCCGTTTTGCCCGGGTTTCACCGGTTTTCCTGCGTCATATCCCAGCTCACCTTTGGCGCTTTTTATATCGGCCAACGCCGTCGCTTTGCTGTAATCCCAGCTTTTCTCGGGTCGAATCGCCCTCAAATCTACGTTTTTCAATCTCTGCGTCGCAGGTTTCCCTGCGACCTGATTCGCACCACATGCGGCGCCTTGCTCAGCCCGCGGCTCTTGGCGCGCAGTCGCCGGGCGCCATTTCGCACATCGCGTCACGGCGCGTCGGGAACCCACCAGGCGCTGCTGCCGCAGGGCAGGGGCAAAGTCCCCTCCACAGGCAGCCCCAGCTCGTCTGCGAACACACGGCCGCCATGCCGCGGCATGACCGTTTTTCCCAGCAGACAGGCCATGACAGAGGGGGACAGCCCCGTGGTATACGAATTGACCAGCACAAAGAGCGGCTGATCGCTCAAAACCTGCGTTGTCAGCTCCAAAAAGGGGAAGATGGACTGCTCGAGCTTCCACACTTCGCCCGTGGGCCCTCTGCCGTAGGAGGGCGGATCCATGATGATGGCGTCGTACCGACGGCCGCGGCGGATCTCCCGTTCCACGAACTTCTTGCAGTCGTCCACAATATAGCGAATCGGGGCCTCTTGCAGACCCGACAGGGCTGCGTTTTCCCTGGCCCACGCCACCATCCCCTTGGCTGCGTCCACATGGCAGACGCTCGCCCCGCTTTTGGCGCAGGCGACGGTCGCCGCCCCCGTATAGGCAAAGAGGTTGAGCACCGAGACAGGGCGGCCCGCCGATTCAATTCTCCGTCGACAGACGTCCCAGTTGTGGGCCTGCTCGGGGAAAATGCCGGTGTGTTTGAAGCCCATGGGCTTGATCTGAAAGGTCAAGTCGCGGTAGTGCAGCAGCCAGCTTTCGGGCATACGGCTGTTTTCCCACTTGCCTCCCCCAGTGGGCGAGCGGCGATAGTGGCCTTCCGCGCGCCGCCAAAGGGGGTGTTCTTTTGGGGTGTCCCAGATGATCTGGGGGTCGGGCCGAATCAAAATATGCCCGTTCCAGTCCTCCAGCTTCTCGCCGGCAGAGGTGTCGAGAATGCGGTATTCCCGCCAGTTGTCGGACAAAAACATGGAGCTCACCCCTCCTTTTTCATCATGGCGGCGGCAAAACGCGCCATGAGCAACTTGGTGCCGACCTGTTCAAAGTCGATGGTCAAAAGCTGGTCGCCGCCCGACTCCTTGACTTCCTTGATCTCGCCGCGTCCAAACTTCTTATGTAGCACGATCTCCCCTTGCGCATACTGCACGTCGGGCGCAGAGGCCCCGGCTCCGGCCAGCGCAGAACGCGTGCTGGCCGAGAAGCTTTTGGGCCTCGACACCCCCATGATGGGCTTTGTCCCCTGCGCGGGGGGCGGGGTCTTTGGCGTGACATCCTCGATGAGCTCTTCCGGGATCTCCTTTAAAAAGCGTGAGAGCTCGGGATATCTCGTCATGTTGTAGGTGCGCCGCAGCTTGGCGGCCGTGAGATACAGGCGCTGTTTGGCCCTTGTGATGGCCACATAGCAAAGCCTTCTCTCCTCCTCAAGCTCGAGCGGCTCAAACATGGCGCGCGAGGAGGGAAAGAGCTCCTCCTCCATGCCGGTGAGAAAGACGATGGGAAACTCAAGCCCCTTGGCCGAGTGCATGGTCATGAGCGAGACGGTGCCGGCCCCCTCCTCATAGGCGTCAAGGTCGGTGGCCAGCGTAGCGCCCTCCAAAAAGCCGGACAGCGTGGGGACGTCTGTCCCCTGCTCATAGTTTCGAATGTTGTCTGCCAGCGTGTCGATGTTGGAGGCGCGGTCGCGTCCGTCGGCCTTGTCGAGCTGGCGCAGCATGGCAAGGTATCCCGTGCGCTCCACCACCTGCTCGAGCAACATCGAGGGCGGCATCTGCTCCGAGAGCTCGCGCAGACTCTCGATGAGCTCATAA
This sequence comes from uncultured Eubacteriales bacterium, assembly GCA_902474785.1. GTDB lineage: Bacteria > Bacillota > Clostridia > Oscillospirales > Feifaniaceae > Galloscillospira. Next base: position 5,726 of record CABRXB010000079.1, read on the forward strand.
AACAAGGTCAGCCGCTCTTTTTGGCGGGAGAGATCGGGAAACTCCTCCACGCGGGAGATGAGCTGCAGCAGCGACAGATCAGACGCCGCGGCAAGCTGCTCCATGAGCGCGACGGTGGTGTCTCCAATGCCGCGCTTTGGCTCATTGAGAATGCGGCGCAAGCGCAGGTCGTCGAGCGGGTTGACAAGCACCGTCAGATAGGCCACAACGTCCTTGACCTCCTTGCGCTCGTAAAACTTCATGCCGCCATAGATGCGAT
>CABRXB010000080.1 GCA_902474785.1 uncultured Eubacteriales bacterium
CTTCTTCCCCCCCACACCCCCCTATTATCCCCCTATATCCCCCTTAACCCCATCATCTTCTCCCCCTTCCCACCGCGCGTGCGCGAGCGAAGACAGCAAAGACGGCGAAGTCGGCGGGGAAGGGGCCGCGCTGTCGGCCCTGTCTGAGCCACTGCGCGTCAAGGCGCAGCAGTGGCTGACCTACAAGACCGAACGCCGGGAGGCATACAAGGAGACCGGCCTCAAAAGCCTTGTGAACGCCCTTTCCAGGGCCGAGGTGACGGCGCTCATCGACGAGTGCATGGCATCGGGCTACAAGGGCATTGCCTTTGACCGCCTGGCGCGGGGAGTCAGGCCAAAGGGCGCGACGTCGTCGGGCAGCGCGAAAAAGCGCGCCGTCGACACCGCCACGCCCTCATCCAGCAATATCAAGGAGTTTTCGACATGGGCGTTTCAGGCTATTTATGGGAAGGAGGGACAGGATGGCGATCAACAGCCGCAACAAGGGCAAGAGATTTGAGCGCGCACTTGCGGGGATGCTGCGGGCGCAGGGCTACCCGTGCCGGCGGGGTCAGCAGTACAGCGGTGCAAACGGAGACGCCGACGTGGTGGGACTGCCCGGCCTGCACATTGAGGCTAAGGCGGTTGAGCGTCTCAACCTCTATGACGCGATGACGCAGGCAAGACGCGATGCAAGAGCGGGCGAGCTGCCCGCTGTCATGCACAAGCGCAATCATTGCGCTGTGCTTGTGACCATGCAGCTTGACGATTGGATACAGCTCTACCGGGAGTGGGAGGCAGGACAAGACCAGTCGGATCAGCGCAACGATTGCGGGGAGGGCGCATGACAAAGGATGAGCTGCGTTCACACCGCAAGGCAGTGCGCGAGGTGCGGCAGTTGCGCGAACAATTGCGCACGCTCGAGACGGCTATGCTAGACCCAAGAGCGCCCAATCTCGCCGCTGCACCGATGGGATCGGGGCCGTCAAACCCCGTGGAGCGGGCGATCCTGCGCGCCGAGGCCTTGCGCGGGCGATATGCGGACAAGCTTGCGGCGCTGCTCGCGCAGCAGGAGCTCATCGAGCAGGCAATCGAGCGCCTCGACCCCTGCGAGCGCATGGTCATCCGGGAGTACTATATCGCGGGTCGGTCGTGGGAGCGCGTATGTGAGACGATGCACTATACAGAGGCGCACATCCACCGGCTGCATGGGCGAGCGTTGCAAAGGCTCAAAGATGAGAGCCAATGAGAGTTTTAGACATGCTATCATGGTATTGGAGATAAGCGCCCCAGGGCAAATACAACAGGGCCCCCCGCACCTCTCTTTGATGTGTCCCAGGGGGACGTTTTCTAAGGCCGCCCATCCCACAGGGCGATCTTGTGCCGTGTGGTCGGCGTGTCCCGCCGGTGGGGGCCGCCTCCACATCAAATAGCGCCGGCGGCGATGGGTCAGGGGTTGCGCGAAGTGGATATTTTCAAAGACGGGAGGGGGCGGGGGCCATATCCAAACTGACCGACAAACAGAAAAAGCAAATCATTGCGGACTACATAGACTTGGGCAACTACCGCGCCTCCGCCCGCAAAAACGGCGTAGCCCCCAACACGGTGAAATCGCTGGTCATGCAGGACAAAGAGACTGCGCAGCGATGCGCAGAAAAAAAAGACCAGAACACCGTTGAGATTTTGGAGGCGCTGGCCGGGCAGGCGCCCAAGGTCATCGCTTTCTGCGAGGCCAGTCTGGATCGGCTGCTGGAGGTTTTGCCCCAGTCCCGCAACGTGCGCGACATTGCCACTGCCGTTGGCATTATGATAGACAAATATACCGGCATAGCCCCCAAACATCGAGACAGCAACCCCTTCGAGCTGCCAGCGCGGGTGATTGCGCCATCCTTCGCATCCGTGTTCATGGCCGTGGTGGAGGAGCTCTATACCGAGTATGAGCTGGCGGGAGGCCGTGGATCGACCAAGTCCTCCTTTGTCTCGCTGGTCATCGTGTGGCTGCTGAAAAACAACCCGGACTTCCATGCCCTGTGCGTCCGCAAGGTGGGCAACACCCTGCGGGACAGCGTATTTGCCCAGATGCTATGGGCCATCTCCATCCTGGGCCTGGACGCCGACTTTGACAGCACCGTGAGCCCGATGGAGATCACGTTGACCGCCACCGGGCAGAAGATCTATTTTCGGGGGGCAGACGACCCCAAGAAGCTGAAATCCGTGACGCCGACCTGCGGTTACATCGCGGCGCTGTGGTTTGAGGAGCTTGACCAATTTGCCGGCGAGGAGGAGATCCGCAACATCAGGCAGTCGGTCATCCGTGGCGGCGAAAAAGCCTTTGTCTTCAAAACCTACAACCCGCCAAAGACGGTCAACAACTGGGTGAACAAGGCCCGGCAGCTCCCCAAACCCGGGCGGCTGCTGCACAAAAGCACCTATCTTGACGTGCCGTCCAAGTGGCTGGGGCAGCCCTTCTTGGATGAAGCGGCGTTTGTCAAGACGGTCAACCCGGCCGCCTATGAACATGAATACCTGGGCGTGCCAAACGGCGCCGGCGGCCTGGTCTTTGAAAACGTGGTGCTGCGCGACATTGGCCCGGATGAGACAGACCGCTTTGACCGCATCTATGACGGCGTGGACTGGGGCTATTATCCAGACCCCTGGGCCTGGAACCGCGTCCACTTCGACGCCGCCCGGCGGGTGCTCTACATCTATCGGGAGCTGACCCGCTACAAGGCCGGCAACCGGGAGACGGCGCAGGCGCTGCGAGAGGCCGGCGTAACCGAGGATGACCGCATCACGGCGGACAGCGCCGAACCCAAGAGCGTGCAGGACTACCGCAATTACGGTTTGTTGTGCCGCGGCGCAGAGAAGGGGCCGGGCTCTGTCGACTACTCCATGAAGTGGCTGCAATCCCTGGCCCAGATTGTCATCGACCCGCTGACCTGCCCGGATACGGCGCGGGAATTCACCGAATATGAGTATGAGCGCACCAGAGACGGGGAGATTGTCAGCGGCTACCCCGATAAGGCAAACCATCACATTGATGCGGTACGCTACGCTACAGAACCTATCTGGAAGCGGAGGGGGCAATGAAAAAGCTTTGGGAATCGAACAGGGACCAGGAGCAGGAGTGAGTAACGCTCCTGTTCTTTTTTGGAGGGGATGAACTGTGTTGCGCAAAATAGTTGAGTTTGTAAGGGGGGCAGTCAGGAAAATGCTGCACATAACCGATGCAAAAACGGCGCTCGGGGTGGATGTGGCGGTCAGCGCGGAAATGCAGACCGCCATTGATGCCTGGGGCTTGATGTTCCAGGACAGGGCGGCGTGGCTGGATGACAACACCCAGAGCTTGGGGCTGCCCGCCGCCATCGCCGGGGAGATCGCGCGCCTTGTGACTGTGGAGATGGAGAGCAGCGTCAGCGGCAGCCCGCGCGCCGACTACCTGCAAGGCGAATATAAGCGGGTGCTGGCTGCCCTGCGCACCAACACCGAGGTTGCAGCGGCCGGCGGCGGCATCGCGTTCAAGCCCTATGTGGACGGCACGCGCATCGCGGTGGATTGCGTTCCCGCCTGGCGGTTTCTGCCCACGGCTTTCAACAGCCAAGGCGAGATCACCGGCGCGGTTTTCGTGGAGCAGGTCACCAGGGGCAAGACCTATTACACCCGCATGGAGCGCCACCAGCTCACGGATGCCGGTTATACCATCCGCAACTTGGCCTTTCGATCCACCACCCAGGCGGCGCTTGGCACACCTTGCAACCTGGCCATGGTGGACGAATGGGCGGATCTTGAGCCGGAGGCGACCATCAGGTACAAGGATGGCACCGCGCCGGAGGGCGTCCTGTTCTCCTACTTCAAGATGCCCTTTGCCAACAACCTTGACCCCTCCAGCCCGCTGGGGGTGTCGGTTTACAGCCGCGCCGTGGGCCTCATCAAGGAGGCTGATAAGCAGTATAGCCGCATCCTCTGGGAGTATGAGGGCAGCGAGCTGGCCATTGACGCCAGCGAGGGCGCATTAAAGACCACCGGCCCGGATGGAAAGCCCAACAAGGTGCCGGAGCGCCGCAAGCGCCTGTTCCGTGAGCTGGGCCTTGACCAAGGCACCAGCGGCGACCTTTACCAGATTTTCAGCCCGGAAATCCGGGACAGCTCCCTCTTTAACGGGCTGGACAAAATCCTCAAGCGCATTGAGTTCAGTTGCTGTCTGTCCTATGGCACACTGTCTGACCCACAGAGCGTGGAGAAAACGGCGGAGGAAATTAAGACCAGCAAGCAGCGCAGCTATTCCGCCGTGTGTGATATTCAAAAGGCGCTTCAGACCGCGCTTGAACATCTGGTGTGGGTCATGGACTTCTATGCCTCCATGTATGGCCTCGCGCCCCGTGGGGAGTATGAGGTGGGCTTTACCTGGGGTGACGGTGTCATGGAGAACACCGACACCGAGTTTGCCCGCCGCAAGCTGCTGGCAGATAGCGGATACCTCAAGCCGGAGAAATTGGTGGCGTGGTATTTTGGCATCACGGAGGATGAGGCAAAGGCCGAATACCTCCCGGAGGCCGCGCCGCCCCTGTTTGAGGAGTAAGCCGTGCTGACACCTGAATACCTCCAGAGTGTGCCGGATGCCCTGGTTGACCTGTATGCCCAGGCTGAAATGGACATTTTGGCTGACATGGCACGGCGCATCAATGGCTTTGATATGTTCATCCCCTCTGCCCAATATCAAATGCAGGTACTTGAAGAAATGGGCGCTTTGCAGAGTGATATTGTGGCGGAATTGAGCCGCTTGACGGGCAAGAGCCGCAAGGAGCTGGCCGCCATTATGCGGGAGGCCGGCATGACATCCTTGGCAGCGGATGAGGCGTTATATAGGGCGGCGGGGCTTACCTCCTCCCCGCTGTCGGCCTCGCCCGCTGTAAAGGAGGTTTTGGCCGCAGGACTGAAAAAAACCAACGGCCTGTTTACCAACCTCACCAAGACCACCGCCAACACCGCCACAAAGCAGTTTGAGCGGGCACTTGATCGCGCCTATATGCAAATCAGCAGCGGCGCGTTTGATCCGGCCACGGCAACCAAGAATGTCATCAAAGACTTGGCCAAGGACGGCGTGGGCGCTATCACTTACTCAAGCGGCCACGTGGACAGCCTGGAGGTGGCCGTGCGCCGCGCCGTTGTCACCGGCGTCAACCAGACCTGCGGGAAAATGCAGGAGGCACGGGCTGATGAGATGGGCTGTGACTTGGTGGAGGTTACGGCCCATCCCGGGGCGCGTCCGGCTCACGCGCAGTGGCAGGGGCAGATTTACAGCCGATCGGGAAAGTCAAAAAAATACCTCGATTTTGTGCAAAGTACTCGCTATGGCTATGGCGATGGGCTGATGGGCTGGAATTGCTCTCATTCTTTTCGGCCCTACATTGAGGGAATGCTCCGCACCTACCCCGAGAAGTTGCTGGAAAGTTATACGGCTCAAAACTATGAGTACAATGGACAGAAAATGACCCAGTACGAGGCTATGCAGAAGCAAAGAGGCATAGAGCGCAACCTGCGCCGATGGAAGCGGGAAAACATGGCCATGAAGTCGGCCGGACTGGATACCACAGAAAGCGCCGCAAAAATCGCCAAATGGCAGGGCATTCAAAAAGATTTTCTTGTCCAAACCGGGCTGAAGCGTCAGGCAGCGCGGGAAAGCATTGCTGGGTGGGGGCGTAGCCAGGCGGCCAGTGTGGTGAGCACCAATCGGGCATATACGGTGTTCTCCAGTAAGATTTTGACAGCGGGTAAGACCTTTACGAATGTAAACATCGCCGCTGTCTCCTCACATGTTTATGGCCGGGCGAAGGAGCGCGGCGTCAACGCAGAAGGAATTATAGACGCCTTGACAAATCCATTAAAAACCAATAGCATAAGAGCAGACAAAAGCCAGCAGTTTATCGGCGCGACAGCCACGGTTGCGATCAATGTGGACAGCGGGAAAGTCGTGAGCGTT
>CABRXB010000081.1 GCA_902474785.1 uncultured Eubacteriales bacterium
CGCAGTGCAACCTCTTCCTCGGTGAGAGATGGGGCGGCTTCTATCTGGCCATCTACGTTCTCTCCCAGATGGGCCTCACACTCTATGCCCAGACCTTCGCACTTTACTTCTGCGAACTGATCGGCGGCGGCAACGAAAAGATCATCGCCGCGCTCATGATCACCTTCTTCTATGTTCTCAACTTCTTCGGCGTCGACTTCATGTCCAAGGCGCAGAACCTCATGACTGCCGCGCTGCTGCTGGCGCTCGTGTGGTTCACCGTGCGCGGTCTGCCCAGAGTTAACTGGAGCACCTTCTTTGGCGGCGAGGGCTGGATGACGCATGGCGTCAAGGGCCTGTTTGCCACCTCGACTCTGCTGACCTACTCGCTGCTGGGCGCCACCTCCCTGATGCCCTACTCGGCACAGGCCAAAAATCCCCAGCGCGACATTCCGCTGGCCGGCGCCATCTCCACCGTCGCCATCGCCATCCTCTTTGCTCTGATGGGCATCGTGGCCTCCGGCATTCTGCCGCTGGACCAGGTTGCCAACCAGACGCTTGGCGTCATCGCCCGTCACTTCCTGACCACCCCCGAGTACATCTTCTTCATGGTCGGCGGTGCGCTGTGCGCCTCTGCCACCACGCTCAACGGTCTGATCGGCTCGGTTGCGATCCCGCTGGTCATGCTCTCGCACGACGGCTGGCTGCCCAAGACGCTGGGCGAGCTGCATCCCAAATTTAAGACCCCCTACAAGTACCTGCTGATCTACTACCTCATCACCATGACTCCCCTGGTGATCGGCGTTGACATCTCCTCCGTCACCGACATGACGCTGCTGGGCTCTTACACCCAGACCACGCTGTTCATCTTCTTCATGAGAAAGATGCCCGACATGTTCCCCGAGCAGTGGGAGAAATCCGTCTTCCGTATGCCTCGCGGCGTGTTCCAGGTGCTCATGTGGGTCTGCTTCCTCGCTTCTCTGTCCAACGTCTGGGGACAGATTACCAACTCCGACATCAAGACCATCGCCTTCAACGTGGCGGTCATGGTGGTTGGTATCGTGTTCTCGCTGAGCTGGTACAAGAGCGGCAAGGTGCATGCATCCAAGTCCTACGAGCTTGAAACCTGATGCAAAACACCATCTCCTTTTGAAATCACTTGGGCCTTCCTTTTACCCTTTTGATTTGTTGACAGGGATGCGGGCGTCCTCCATTTGGAGGCGCCCGTTTCCTGTTTTGCGCCGTCTTGTCCGCACACGAGAACAAACCGGCAGCGTTTTTTCACCCTCCAAACCGTGCGGGTCGGGGTTGTTGACGTTGTTGTTGCAGAGGTTGCAAGCCGTGTCGCTCCTGTTTTGTTCAGATTTATTTTGCCGCTTTCATCGAGCCGCGCTTGTATTTTTCCTCCTTTCACAACGCTGCTCTCCATTACAAAAACACGTCGCGCCGGCTGCCTGCATCGCCTGTCTGTCTTGTTGTTGCCCTGTTGCCGCGCCTGTATTTTCATTGTGCTCTCCCTTTCGAAACTCTCGTTTTTTTACAATCTTTTAAGTTTCTGCTCCCTGCATGGGTATTGCCGGAAAAAACGGGGTAAAATACGGTTGCCATCTCAATTAGTCGTATTGTTCTTGCTCATGCTTTTCCAAAATAGCCATTGTAAACCAGGCAAAAGCAGGCTTCACGCCGACGCCGCAATGTCAAAGGCGCGTCAAACTCCAGCAACACAAGGAGGAAACAGCAATGTCAAGCGAATCTTCTGCCATGCACAGCAACCGTCAAACGGGCGATCTGCCGGATTATAAGCGCGTTCTCAGTTTTTGGGATCTCTTTTTCATCTCGGTCGGCGTCATCGTCGGCTCCGGCGTCATGATTTTTACGGGGCGCGCCATCGGCATGACTGGACGCTCCATCTGCCTTGCCTATCTGGGGGCCTCCATCTGGGTCATCTGTATGGGTGTGCCCATCATCCTGTTGAGCTCCTGTATCCGTCTGATCGGCGGACAGTATACGCAGAGCAACATTTTTCTCGGCGAGAGATGGGGCGGCTTTTATCTCTCCATTTATATCCTCTCCCAGCTCGGCCTGACGCTCTATGCGCAGACCTTCGCCCTTTACTTCACGGAGCTGATCGGCGGCGGCAATCAGAAAGTTGTGGCCGGCATCATGATCACCTTCTTTTATTTTATCAACTTCTTCGGTGTCGACATCATGGCAAAGGCCCAGAACATCATGTCGGGTATTTTGATCCTGGCGCTGGTTTGGTTTGTCGTGCGCGGCCTGCCCAAGGTCAACTGGAGCGGCTTCTTTGGCGGCGAAGGCTGGATGCCCGGCGGCTGGAAGGGCCTGTTTGCAGCCTCCACCCTGCTCACCTACTCGTTGCTGGGCGGCACCAACCTCATCGTGTTTTCGGCTGAGGCGAAAAACCCCAAACGCGATATCCCGCTGGCGGCTGCCTCCTCCACCATTGTGATCGCCGTGCTCTTTGCGCTGATCGGCATCGTGGCCTCGGGGATTTTGCCGCTTGAACAAGTGGCAAACCAGACGCTTGGCGTCATCGCCCGGCACTTTTTGTCCACCCCCGAATATCTCCTCTTTATGATTGGCGGCGCGCTGTGCGCCACCGCCACCACGCTCAACGGTTTGATCGGCTCTGTCACCAAGCCGCTTGTCATGCTCTCTTACGACGGCTGGCTGCCCAAAACGCTGGGCGATCTGCACCCCAAATACAAGACTCCCTATAAATACCTTTTGGTCTACTATGTCATCACCATGCTGCCCCTCTTCCTGGGGATCGACATCTCCGCCATCTCCGACATGACGCTGCTTGGAGCTTATACGCAGTCGGCGCTCTTCATCTTTTTCATGCGCTCCCTGCCCGACAAGTTTCCAAAGCAGTGGGAGGAGTCCATCTTCCGCATGCCGCGCGGCGTGTTCACCGTCATCATGTGGATTTGCTTTTTTGCCGCGGCCTCCAACGTGTGGGGGATGCTCACAGGCTCCGACGCAAAGACAATCGCCTTCAACGTCGCCTTCATGGTGGTGGGCGTGATCTTCTCGCTGACCTGGTACAAAAGCGGCAAGGTGCACCCCGCCCAGTCATGGGAGGACGCATAGGCAGCTTCACCTAAAATATGAAGGCATTTTTGCCGGTCAACAGGCGGTGTGTCCCTTGTTCGGGGGAACTGCACCGCCTGTTTTTTAGGTCTTTGTTCTTTTTACCCTTCAAATACTTTAGTTCTTTTTGTGTTCACAATTTCAAAAAGGGTTTTTCTTGCTTTTTGTGGAAATTTGTTTTTTTGTTCAATTTAACAAGAAATCACCCCATATTTTCTACATATTTTTGAATCCTTCCCAGATTTTTTTCGTTTAAGAGCTCTGTTTTTCTTACATTTTCTTATGTTTATTTTGTTTTGGTACATTTACGTTCTTTTGTCTGTAGTGTGAATTATTCATTAACATTACAATAATGCTTGCGTACAGATCCACTGGATTTTCTGCTTTGGATTTCTGTTCGCACAATTGTCAACAAATCAAAAGGGCATCAAAAACAAGGAGGGACTTTTCGCATGTCTAACGAAACTGCAGTGAATACCGCTGCAAAAAATGAACACATGCCAGATTACAAGCGCACGCTTGGTTTCTGGGATCTGTTCTCCATCGCCACCGGCATCATCATCGGTTCCGGCGTTCTGGTCTTCACAGGCCGTGGCATCGCCGGCACCGGGCGCTCCATCTGCATCGCCTACCTCGGCGCGGCGCTGTGGGTTGTCTGCATGGGCATCCCGACCATCCTCATGTGCTCCTGCATCCGTCTGATCGGCGGCACCTACACCCAGAGCAACATCTTCCTCGGCGAGAGATGGGGCGGCTTCTTCCTCTCGATCTACGTCCTGTCCCAGATGGGTCTCACGCTCTATGCTCAGACCTTCGCGCTCTATTTCACTGAGCTGATCGGCGGCGGAAACCAGAAGCTGGTCGCCGCAATCATGATCACCCTGTTCTACTTTATCAACTTCTTTGGCGTCGATTTCATGGCCAAGGCTCAGAACATTATGACCGCCGTGCTGCTGCTGGCGCTCATTCTCTTCACTGTGCGCGGCCTTCCCAAAGTCAACTGGGGATCCTTCTTCGGCGGCGAGGGCTGGATGACTCACGGCTTCAAGGGTCTGTTTGCCACCTCCACCCTGCTGACCTACTCCCTGCTGGGTGCCACCTCGCTGGCCCCCTATTCGGCGCAGGCCAAAAATCCCCAGCGCGACATCCCGCTCGCGGCCGTTGTCTCCACCGGTTCGATCGCGATCCTCTTTGCTCTGATGGGCATCGTGGGCTCGGGCATTCTGCCGCTGGATCAGGTTGCCAACCAGACGCTGGGCGTCATTGCCAAGCACTTTTTGACCGCCCCTGAGTACATCTTCTTTATGGTTGGCGGTGCGCTGTGCGCCTCTGCTACCACGCTCAACGGTCTGATCGGCTCGGTTTCGATCCCGCTTGTCATGCTCTCGCACGACGGCTGGCTGCCCAAGACGCTGGGCGATCTGCATCCCAAGTTCAAGACTCCCTACAAGTATCTGATGATCTACTATGTCATCACCATGCTGCCTCTGCTGATCGGCGTCGATATCGCCTCGGTGTCCGACATGACGCTGCTTGGCGCCTACACGCAGACCACGCTGTTTATCTTCTTCATGAGAAAGATGCCCGATATGTTCCCCGAGCAGTGGGAGAAGTCCATCTTCCGCATGCCGCGCGGCGTGTTCACCGTGGTCATGTGGATCTGCTTCCTCGCCTCTCTGTCCAACGTCTGGGGCCAGATCATCAACTCCGACATCAAGACCGTTCTCTTCAACCTGGCGGTCATGGCAGTCGGCGGCATCTTCTCGCTGACCTGGTACAAGAGCGGCAAGGTACATGCATCCAAGTCCTACGAGCTCGAGACCTGATCTCTGGTTCGTCGATGGTTCAAAAACTTTTCAAAAATCCCCGAAAGCAATCGCTTTCGGGGATTTCTTTTTGCGCAAACATCTGATTTGGCCCGTCAAATGGTTTCACAGACAGAATAAAACAAGCCTTATTCCTCATCCGCAAATTAAAATGGCATCGCCTGGTTTTGAAAAAGACTGTGCCCCATTTGGGTAGCGCAAAGCAACGCCAGCGCGACCTGCCGGCGCGCTGCTGTACCCGCGCCTTCTTTGAACCCAATGGGCAAAACAGTGTTTTCGTGTATCGGCTGGCAAGGGGAGGCGCTGTAAAACAGGCGCCCAAATCTTCCGATTGAAGGGATGCGCAGGCGCACGGGAATTCGAAAACAGCCTTCTCTCATTGTGCAATACGGCGTATTCGAAGCGTCCCATACAAACGGAATTTGTCACAATCCCAACACATAAAAGCCATTATGCTTATCTGCCTTTTCCAACCATCTCAACAAAACCTGATGATCCAACGGCTTTTCCTTTTTTACGCGCTCCATGATACGTCTTGTCTGCTCCTGTGAATAATAGTTGATGCCGCACAGATCGACAACGCCGCTTTTTCCGTTGTTATATATTCCCCCGGTGAAGATTTCCCCATAATATGACATAAACTCGTTGTCGTCATCGCCATAAATATAGAGCGAATCGTTTTGCCAATGCCGAATCGCATCGACGGCAATTTTTTCTTTTATTTCACAACCCAAAGCCAGGTTGCAGTATTGAATTTCTATAAAATAGGAACCGCCAAATTCTCTGCGTTCTTCCCGAGAGTGAAACGTGTGAAAAAGCATAAGCTCCCCTTTCCGAATGCCTGATTTGTCGGGTATAAGAGCTGCAACTCCCTTGCCGCAGCGTCTGGACCCAATGTGCGGGCCCGTCGCAATCAGGCGCATGAACCAGTGTCGTGATACCCAATCTCTGTTGCCATGTGCCATTTTGACCCTAACGGTGGGAATTTCCTCAAAAGATCTTTACC
>CABRXB010000082.1 GCA_902474785.1 uncultured Eubacteriales bacterium
TCTCCTTGACCATGCGACCCCCGTCGATAAACCCATAGTGCGTGGCAAGCTTTGAGAGCTCGTCGAGAATGTGGCTGGAGATGAGCACCGTGATTTGCCGCTCCCTGTTGAGTGTCAGAATGAGCTCGCGCATTTCGATGATGCCCTGTGGGTCGAGCCCATTGACCGGTTCGTCGAGCACCAGAAAATCCGGATTGCCGCACAGCGCAACGGCAATGCCCAGGCGCTGTTTCATGCCAAGGGAGAAGTTGCGGGTCTTCTTTTTGCCCGTGTTCCCAAGGCCGACCAGCGCCAGCAGCTCGTCGACGCCCGCAAAGGAGGGCAGTCCCAAAATGCGGTACTGCTGCAAGAGGTTTTCGCGCGCCGTCATGTCGAGGTAGATGGAGGGCGTCTCGACCACAGCGCCCATTCTCCGGCGCATCTTTGTGATGACGGCGTCCTCGCTGCCCACGCCGTAGAGGGAATAGTTGCCCGCGGTGGGGTTTTGAAGGCCGCAGATCAGCCGGATCAGGGTTGTTTTGCCGGCGCCGTTTTTTCCAACGAAGCCGTAGATGGCGCCCTTTGGAACGTGAAGGGAGAGCCTGTCGAGCGCCTTGAAATCGCCATAGTGCTTGCTCAAAGCGTCTGCTTGAAGTACATATTCCATATGAATCCTCCGTTGTTGCATGTCACCATGCCTTGATGCCGACAGTGTAATACAGAGGCATAAAAAAGCGGCAAAGAAAAGGGGAAAGATATTGTAAAGATTTCGTTTGTGGAAACCGAGGTTGGCGGTGAGGCGGTCTGTGGGCATTGTGTCAAGCGACGCTTTGGGCGGTTGGAGGTTGCGGGAGGAGCAAAGGGGAGCTGATCAAAACGGAGAAAGAGGGCGAGCATGAGAAGATATAAGCGGGCCCCAAAGCCAGAAAAACATGGAAAAAAACCGTCGGGCTGGTCTAAAAGCGGCAGGACGCGCCGGGGGAAAGTGGTCAGGGCCGCATGCAGACAAGACTAAGGAACACCCTAAAGGTAACGTTATGGGAACCCCAAAGAAGCGCATAGAAGCATCAGGGAACCACCCGAAAAGAATCAGAGAGGCCCCCGGGAAATTAGCAGGGAGGCGCATGGAAGCAGCAGAGAAATCCTGAAAAGCATCCATCCAGGAAAGCACCGGAAAAGTACCTGGGAATTCTCGGGGAGGCGACAGAAGAACAGCAAGAAGTACCCTGGGAAGCATCAGAGAGGCCCCCGGGAAGTACCAGAGAGACCCCCGGGAAATTAGCAGAGGAGCGCGTAGAAGCGCAAGGAAAGCATCAGAAAAGCACTTGATGTCATCAAACGTTCAAAGCGCGAAGCACTCCAAAAAAACATTCTGGAGATCGAGTGCGAAACGTCGGGCGCCCCTTTCAACCGGGTTTGTGCGTTTTCAACTGAAAGCCGATGCCCCACACCGCCTCAACGTAGTCTTTGCCGGTGACGTTGCGCAGCTTTTTCCTCAGATTGCTGACGTGAATTTTCAAAGAGCTCTCGGTACAATCGGGCGTGTCGCTGCTGATGCGATCGAGCAGCAGCGATTTGGTGATGACCTGATTTTGGTTTTGCATCAGCAGCTTCAAGATGGCATACTCTGTCCTTGTCAGTTTGACCTCTTGACCTGCAACGGATACGCGGTGCGCTGTATCGTCGAGCGAGATATCGTCAAAAAAGAGAAGCGCGCCAGATGCTTTGACGGCGCCGCGCAGCGCCACCACGATGCGGGCGAGCAGCTCCTTTGGTTCAAAGGGCTTTGTCACATAGTCGACGGCGCCGCCCAGCAGCAGCTCCACCTTCCCGCCAACGTCGCCCTTGGCGCTCAAAACAATCACGGGGACGGCGCGGATTTTGGGCAGCACCTCTTCGCCGGACAGCCCCGGCAGCATGAGATCGAGCAGCACGAGATCGGGCGTACAGGAGGACAAAAAGAGCAGGGCCTCTGTGCCGGAGTAGGCGCGCGGGGTCTTATAGCCCTCTTTTGCGAGCATCTCTTCCAGCATGTCGCCGATGTGTTTGTCATCGTCCACAATCAAAATGTGTTTCATGAAAGGCTCCTTTGCAATCGCTTTTGTTGAGAGATACCCTGGCCGGGCAAAACGCACCCGCCCTTTGAAACAGTGTACACCAAGGGCGGCGCTGCAAACAAGACTTGAAGAGGTTTCTTTCCGTTTCCGCAAAAAAGACGCGCAGGCCGCAACGCGGCTGCGCGTCTTATGTCGTACTCGTGTCCTCCGTTTACTCTTCGAAGAGCGGGGTGCTGAAATAGCGTTCTCCGGAGTCGGGCAAAATGGTGACAACGCGCTTTCCGGGGCCCAGCTTTTTGGCAAGCCGTAGCGCCGCCGCCACATTGGTGCCGCTTGAAATGCCGCACAAAAGCCCCTCCTCGCGGGCGAGGCGACGCGCCGTTGCAATGGCCTCCTCGTCGCTGACGATGCAAACGCTGTCGTAGATCTTCTGATCGAGGTTTTCGGGAATCAGGCCGTCGCCAATGCCCATCTGCATGTGCGTGCCGATGGGCCCGCCCGACAAAATAGCGGCTTTTTCGGGCTCGATGGCCCAGATCTCAATGTCGGGATTTTTTTCACGCAGCACCTGTCCCACGCCGGAGATGGTGCCGCCCGTGCCGATGCCGGAGCAAAAACCGTGGATGGGGCCGTCCACCTGCTCCAAAATTTCATGCCCCGTGCCGTTGATGTGGGCAAGCGGATTGTTGGGGTTGATGAATTGCTGCGGAATGTAGACCCTGGGGTCTTCTGCCGCGCGGCGCTGCGCCGCCTCCAAACACTGCGCGATACACTTGCCAATATCGCCCTCATCGGGCACTAAAATAACCTTGGCGCCGTATTGCGTCATCAGTTTGCGCCGCTCCTCGCTCACCGAGTCGGGCATGACGACTTCAACTTGGTAACCACAGACGGCGCCCACCAGAGCAATGCCGATCCCCTGATTGCCGCTTGTCGGCTCACAGATGATCGAGTCTTTTGTAAGGATGCCTTGCGCCGCTGCTTCGCGCAGCATGTTGTAGGCCGTGCGCGTCTTGATCGAACCGCCCACATTGAGCCCTTCGACTTTGACTAGAATCTCCGCGCTGTTTGCATCGGCCATGCGATTGAGCTTCACCATGGGTGTGCCGCCAATCGCATCCAGAATGTTTTCGAAGACCAACAGGAAACCCCCTTTTAAAACAAGATGTGTTTTATTATATGCAGGTTTGGCGTTTGTGGCAAGTATTTTCAGCCAAAAAGTCTGCTTTCAAAAACTTTATCCACAAAAAACACAGGAATCGTTTGCTTTTTTTGGACATGTATTGTATGATGTGAGCGTCCGCGGGACCCGGACGTGGCGTGAAATTATTGCCTTTGATCAGGCCGTGGCTTTGACAATATGGCGGGCGATTTGCCCGCGCCGTGGCGCAGGGCTCAGGCGGTGCGGGCACCCCCGACGCCAAAAGGCGCACATCAAAATCTGCCGGTTGAAATATGGTAAAGTGGAGGTGGCGCGCGTGATGTTGGAAATTGGACGACAAAAGGTGGCGCTCGATGTGCAGCGGACAAGGTTGTTTTATCGCGGCGCGCCGACGGTCAGTGAAACCTGTTCTTGCAGCGGCTGCCGCAATTTTGAACGGGCGGTGGAAACGCTGCCCGATGCGGTGCGAGGTTTTTTTGAGACCCTTGGCGTCGAAATGAAAAAGGTGTGCGAGGCCTATGTCATCGGCGCAAGACCCGATGGGGCATTGTATTACGGCGGCTTTTACCACCTTTGCGGCACGCTTCAGCCAGACGACGTTTTGGGCGCTGTCGCCGATGCGGGGCGGAGCCCTTTGGTCTTGGCAAAGGGCTTTCATGTCTTTTTGAAAGAGACGTGTGATCTGCTGGAAGAGGACTTTCCAACCCCCGCGGGACAGCTTGAATTTGTTGGAGAACTCCCTTGGGTCTTGTCGGAACAAAACGGCTATTTGACGCAGCTGCTGTGATCGAATGAAGCGCCGCACAAGTCCAAAGGACAAAAGAAGCTGCGCTTTTTGTGGCCGGGGTGTGGAACTTGACGCCGGCGCAGCCGTCAAATGAACTGTGGGCCTGATTTGCAATTGCGCCTATCTCAATAAAAGCTGTTCAAATCAGCGCGTCTTAAAGGAGAACAATATGAGCAAGCACACGAAACAAATCATCGGGGCGATTCTATCGGCAGCGGTCGTCCTCTTTGTGCCGACCTGTTGGCTTTTTGCGCTGCTGTTTGCCGATCTGCCCACGGCGGTCTCCCTGATTGGGATTGCATTTTCAGCTCTGTGGCTGTTTGCAGGTCTCTCCATGCTCAAGGAGAGAATCAAAGAAATAAGGAGTGGAGAACAAGATGATCTTAGTCAATACTGATTATATCTCGGGAAAAGAGCTCGACATGCTCGGGCTGGTGAAGGGGAGCACGATCCAGTCCAAGAACATCGGAAAGGACATCACGCAGAGCTTCAAGACCATTGTGGGCGGCGAGCTCAAAGCCTACAATGAGATGATGAACGACGCCCGCGCGCTTGCCACCAAGCGCATGGTGGAGGAGGCGCAGCAGCTCGGAGCCGACGCCATTGTCAACATCCGCTACGCCTCGGCCGCCGTGATGGCGGGCGCCGCCGAGGTGATGGCCTACGGTACGGCGGTAAAATTCAGGTAAAACGCTTTCCAAGGGGGCGCCTTGAGCCGCCGGCTCGCGCAAGTGTGCGCACAAAAGCCGGCTGAAAACCGGCTGGGCGTCCTTTTGTCATGGCAGGTTTTTGTATTTTTAAAGCAAAGAACACAAAAGGAGGTGCGATGCCGGTGAAGAGCATCAAACCGGGCAGGGGCCCGTCTGCCATGAGCGCGATCGGCAGCGTTTTTGCCGTTGTCTTTGGAATTTTCTGGACCATCATGAGCGCGAAGATGGGCGCCCCTTTCTTTTTTCCTCTGTTTGGCGTGGGATTTGTTTGCCTGGGCGTGCTGCAAACCATTTATCACTATAAAAACGCCACAGGCAAAAACCGCTATTCCACCTTTGACATCACCGAGACAAACGAGGAGCCCGACCCTCTGCAACAGAGATTTGCCGGCGTGGAGCGGGAGACGACGGATGCTGCCGCATCCCGTGAGAAAACGCCGGGCGATGCTGACGCAGCCGCGCTGTTTTGCCCCTATTGCGGCGCGCAGGTGAAAGGTGACCATGTGTTTTGCCGCAAGTGTGGAAAAAAGGTCTCATAGGAACCCTGAAAAAACCGAAAAGCGGGGCAGGGGCGAGCGAGAACAGCTCTTGACGCGCTGTTTGGGCCTGATTAGCGGTCGCTATGTCGCGCTGCGTTACAGGGTGCGCCATGAAACAGTTCAGAGGGAGAGAACCGGTATTGTATCTGAGAGAGTGTCGGATTTTCAATTTTGAGAGAATTTCGCAAATCAACAAAAGCGCCTTGGGCTATGACGATGACAGGGAAAAACAAAAAGGCGGCTTGCCGCCATCCTGCAGCGCCCCACCGACAGGATTTTTGTGGCCTGTGAGCCGGGCGGCGGGGTTGTCGGCTACCTCCACGGCAGCGACTACGAGTGCACCTACAGCGTCTCGATGAAAACCATCGTGGCGCTGGCGGTCGACGAGGCGTTTCGCGGCGCCGGCGCCGGCCGCATGCTGCTTGAGGCAGCGGAGCATTGGGCAAGGCAGTGTGGCTGCTGCGGCGTGCGCCTCGTTTCGGGCTTCGACCGGGAGCAGGCGCACAGGTTTTATCTGCACTGTGGATACCGCAACCGAAAGACGCAGTTCAATTTTGTCAAGCTGTTTGACAATTGAGCCAAAGGGCTCTTGCAGAATCGCCTAACTGAAGGCCGGTCTGTACCGCGCTTGAAGGGTAGAAAGAGGGAGCGAAACCCATTGGGTTTCGCTCCCTCTTCTCTAATAAAGGG
>CABRXB010000083.1 GCA_902474785.1 uncultured Eubacteriales bacterium
TCGATGAGCACATCTTCCACAACGCCGTCGACACGGGCGACGACGCTGGTCTCCATCTTCATGGCCTCGATGGTGGCCAAAACCTGATTTTCCTTGACGGTCTCGCCCTTCTTGACATTGATCTTGGACACCATACCGGGAATGGAGGCGCCCACCTGACCCTTGTCGCTCAAATCTGCCATGACGATCTTTTTGCCGGTGTCGGCCGCCTGCGGATCGGGAACGTCGATTTCACGGCGCATGCCGTTGAGCTCAAACTGCACGGTGCGGGTGCCGTCCTCATTGCGGTCGCCAAGTCCGAGATACTTGATGACGAGCGTCTTGCCGTCTTCAATGTTGACCTTGGTGGTTTCGCCCACCGCCATGCCGTTGAAGAAGATGTGGCTGCCCATGCGCACAAGATAGCCGTATTCCTTGCGTTTGGCAAAGAAGTCCTCGAGCACCTTGGGATACATGGCGTAGGAGATCACGTCGCGCCAGGAGGCGTCGGGGCTGATCTTCTTGACCTCTTTTTCAAGCTCATCCCAGTCGACCGGGGGCAGCAGCTCACCGGGACGACAGGTGATGGCCTCGTCGCCCTTGAGCACGACCTTTTGCAGATCTTCGGGGAAGCCGTTGGTGGGCTGGCCCATCATGCCCTTGAAGTAGCTGACAACAGAATCGGGGAAGGCCAGCGACTTGCCTTTTTCCACGATGTTCTCCGGCGTGAGATCGTTTTGCACCATGAAGATGGCAAGGTCTCCCACCATTTTGGAGGACGGCGTGACCTTGACGATGTCGCCGAGCATGTCGTTGACGGTGCGGTACATCTCGCGCACTTCGTCAAAACGGTGGCCAAGCCCCAAAGCCTCCACCTGCGGACGCAGGTTGGTATACTGCCCGCCGGGGATCTGATAGCGGTAGATCTCGGTGAGCGGCGAAACAAGGCCGTTGTCAAAATTCTTGTAGCGCAGGCGCACGTCGCCCCAGTAGTCGCCCAGACGCTCCAGGCCGCGCGGATCGAGACCCGTGTCGCGTTCCTGGCCGCGCAGCGCCTCGACAAGCGAGTTGAGCGAGGGCTGGCTGGTGAGGCTCGAGAGCGGCGCGATGGCGCAGTCGACAATGTCAACGCCGGCCTCGGCCGCCATCATGTAGGCGGCAATCTGGTTGTCGGTGGTGTTGTGGCTGTGCAGGTGAATCGGGATGCCGATCTCCTGCTTGAGCGCTCTGACCAGCTCCCTTGCGGCATAGGGTTTGAGCAGGCCCGACATGTCTTTGATGCAAAGGGTGTGCGCGCCGCGGCGCTCGAGCTCCTTGGCAAAATCGACATAGTATTTTAAGGTATACTTGTCGCGCGTGGAATCCAGGATGTCGCCGGTGTAGCAGACGGTGGCCTCCAGCAGTTTGCCCTGCTTTAAGACCTCATCCATGGCAACTTCCATGCTGGGAATCCAGTTGAGTGAGTCGAACACGCGGAAGACGTCGATGCCGCAGCGGGCGGCCTCTGCAACAAAGGCGCGCACCACGTTGTCGGGGTAGCTGGCGTAGCCCACCAGATTGGAACCGCGCAGCAGCATCTGGAAGGGGATGTTGGGAATCTGCTCGCGCAGCAGGCGCAGGCGCTCCCAGGGCGATTCATACAAGAAGCGATAGGCGGTGTCAAAGGTGGCGCCGCCCCACATCTCGAGTGAGAAACAGTCGTTCAACACGTCGGCCATACCCGCGGCGCCCTTGACCATGTCGCGGGTGCGCATGCGCGTGGAGAGCAGCGACTGGTGCGCGTCTCTCATGGTGGTGTCGGTGATGAGCAGTTTTTTCTGTTCAAGAACCCACTTGGAGAAAGCCTCGGGGCCCTTGGTGTCAAGCAGGTGTTTGAGCCCCATCTCGGCCGTGATCTCACGGGTGGCTTCAGGATAGCGCGGCGGCTCATGGATGCTGCGCTGCGCATCGGGGTCGGCCACCTGCTGCATGGCAATGTACTTGAGGATGCGGTTGGCGCGGTCGCGCGAATCGACCAGGTCAAAGAGCTCGGGCGTGGAGTCGATGAACTTGGTGTGGCACTTTCCCTCCAAGAAGGTGGGGTGCAGCAGAATATTGGTGATAAAGGGGATATTGGTCTTGACGCCGCGCACATGCTCTTCGTTGATGGTGCGCAGAGCCTTACGGCACACGGCCTCGAATGTGCGGTCCCAGGTCGTAACCTTGACGAGCAGCGAATCGTAATAAGGCGAGATCACCGAGCCCGTGGTGACGTTGCCGCCATCCAGACGCACGCCGGGGCCTCCGCCCGAATAATAGGCAGTGATCTTACCGTTGTCGGGGGCAAAGTTATTGGCGGGGTCTTCGGTGGTGACACGGCACTGAATGGCATATCCGTTGATGTGCAGATCCGACTGCTCGGCCAGCCCGATTTCGGGATGGGAGAGAGGCGCGCCGGCCGCAACAAGAATCTGCGCGCGCACCACGTCGATGCCCGTCACCATTTCGGTGACGGTGTGCTCCACCTGAATACGGGGGTTCATCTCAATGAAATAGTGCCTGCCTGTCCTGTCGACCAAAAACTCCACCGTGCCGGCGTTGACATAGTTGACAGCCTTGGCGATCTTGACGGCATCCTCATAGAGCTTGTCGCGAATTTCCTGGGATACGCTCCAAGCGGGGGCAAACTCCACCACCTTTTGATAGCGGCGCTGCAAAGAACAGTCGCGCTCTCCCAGGTGACGGATGCAGCCATATTGGTCGGCCAGGATCTGCACCTCGATGTGCTTTGGCTCCACGAGGTATTTTTCAATGAAAATGTCGTCGTTGCCAAAGGCTTTTTTGGCCTCGCTGCGCACCAGCTCAAAGGCAGGCGCAACGTCCTCCGGCTTTTCGCACAGACGCATGCCGCGTCCGCCGCCGCCCGAGGCCGCCTTTAAAATGATGGGAAATCCAAATCCCTGCGCCTTTTCAAGGGCTTCTTCGGCGCTTGTCAGCGGCACGTTGGAGCCCGGGATGACGGGCACGCCGCAGGACATGGCGATCTTTTTGGCTTCAAGCTTGTCGCCCATTTTGGCCAGGACATGAGAAGGCGGGCCGATAAAGGTGATACCGGCCTCCTCACAGGCTTTTGCAAATTCGGCATTCTCGGAGAGAAAGCCATACCCCGGGTGAATGGCCTCAACCTTGCGGCGCTTGGCAAGGGGAATGATCTCGTCGATCGCCAGGTAAGCGCCCAGCGGACTTCTGTTTTCCCCAATGAGGTAGGCCTCGTCCGCTTTGGTACGAAACAGTCCCAGTGTATCTTCCTTGGAGTAAATGGCAAGTGTGCGGATGCCTAAGTCGTGACAGGCGCGGAAAATGCGGATTGCAATCTCACCGCGGTTTGCCGCCATCACTTTGTTAAATCGATGCTCAGACAAAAAACCATCTCCTTTGATTGCACTGCTTTGTTGAAAAACGCTCCCCATGTCGACCGGAGCAGTCTGTCATAACACAGGATATCACAGGCACCTCTTAAATTCTACATATCAAGTTCCACATAAATTCCCCCCCTTTTTGGGGGGCTGGTATGACAAAACCACCAAGAAATCGAGGGCCGGCGCATTTTTCACCGACCCTCAGGCTGTTTTTCGAGTGTTTTTTGTGGAAAATCACCTGTCCGCCTCACGCGGTGCTCAGTTGATTTTTGCTGAAGAAAAATCAAAACATCCTATTTTTTACTAAATTATCCCTGCTGCGGCAGCGTCACCTTGTCCAAAATTCCGGTGAGGTAGGCGATGGCGATGCCATAATTGCACATGGGCACCCCCTGACGCCGCGCCTGCGCCAGTCGCGACAGCACATGTTTGCGGTTGAACATACAGGCCCCGCAGTGGATCACAAGATCATAGCCTGAGAGATCCTCGGGGTAGTCTGCGCCGCGCACAAAGTCAATGGCAAGGCCCTGCCCCACTCGTTTGCGCAAAAGCGCGGGAATTTTCACCCGGCCGATGTCCTCCTCCATCGGCGCATGGGTGCAGGCCTCCGCGATCAGCACCCGCGAACGCTCGGTCAGCGAACCAATTGCCTGTGCCCCCTTTGCAAACTGGTCGATGTCCCCCTTGTAGGCCGCCATCAAAATGGAAAAGGAGGTGAAGCGGCTTTCCGGCGGACGCTTTTGCTCGACCAGGGGGAAAACCTGGGAGTCGGTGATGATGAGGTCAGGCGGGCCTGCAAGCGCAGCCAGCGCAGCATCCATCTGGTCGGCCGTGGCGCAGGTGACAATGCAGCCCTTATCGAGCAGCTCTCTGATGGTCTGCACCTGCGGCAAAATCAGACGGCCCTTGGGCGCCTGAATGTCCTGCGGCATCACGAGCAGCACACGGTCGCCTCGATTTGCCAGATCGCCCGTGATGCTCACGGCGTCGTAATCGGCGGGCAGGCTCTCCACAATGGCGGCGCGCAGCGCCTCAATGCCGGCACCCTCTTTGGCGCTGACAGGCAGAACTTTCAGCGAAAACGCCTCTTCAAGCTGCGTTGTAAGCGTCGCCGCATCCTCGCGCACGTCGACTTTTCCCAGCACCAGCAGCACGGGAATGTTGCGCTCTTTCAAATTGCTGATCCAGGCTTTTTCCACATCGGGCGCGCCGTCGATCACCACAAGCGCAATGTCGGTCTTGTCCAGGGCCTGCCTTGTCTTCTCGACGCGCAGGGCGCCCAGCTCGCCCTCGTCGTCGAGCCCAGCCGTGTCGATGAAGACGACGGGGCCCACCCCGCGCAGTTCCATGGCCTTGTAGACGGGGTCGGTCGTCGTCCCCGCAACCGGCGAGACCAGCGCCGTGTTTTGCCCTGTGAGCGCGTTGATGAGGGAGGATTTCCCTGCGTTTCGCTTTCCAAAAATGCCAATGTGCAGACGATTGGCGCGAGGTGTGCTGTTGAGGCTCATAGACCAAACCATCCTCTCAAATTCTCAAATGCCACCGCCTGTTACAGACGCCGGCCATTTGTCTTGTCTTCTCCGTCCCGTTTTGGACGCCCCGGCACTGCGCCCTTCGAGATCTTTCCCTGAAAGTATACCAGAGTTTGGCGCAACACTCCATTGCAATTGCAACGAACATGGCCGCAAGAGGGGAACTCTTGCGGCCATGTTTTGGAAAAGCGTCAATGCTCATCGAGCATTTGGTGTTTGACGATTTCAAAGTGGTTTTTGCGAAAGCGCAGCACGCCGTCGGCTTTGAGCCTCGAGAGTTCGCGCGACAGAGCGCTGCGGTCGACGCCCAGATAGTCGGCCATGGCGCTTCGATCCATGGCAAGGTCAAAACACAGGCTCCCGCTCTCGCGCACGCGCTGGGTGAAAAAGGTCATCAGCTTTTCGCGCAGGCTCTTTTTTGACAACACCTGAATGCGGTTGTTCATGGAAAGCGTTCTCTCTGCGAGCATGGCGATAAATCGCCCGGTCCAAAGGCATCCCGCCTGCTGTCCCTGCTCCCCTGCCGCGCGCAAACGCTGCGTGGAAAGCCAAAGCACGCGACAGTCGCTGTCAGCCTGTGCATAGATGGGACTCTCGCGCACTCCCAGAAAGGAGAGCGACTCGCCAAAGGTCTCGCCCTTTGTCACATTTGCCATAATCAGGCGGTTGCCCTGCATATCGGTGCTGCACACCGAGACGGCGCCCTCGAGCACCAGGCCGAAGCTTTGCATGGCATCTCCTGTTCGGATGAGCTGCTCTCCTTTTTTATAGGCCATCTCGCGCGCCTCAAAAAAGGCCAGCGCGTCGCGCAGTTGCGCGCTCTCAAGCCCTGCAAACAGGCGGCAGGCGAAAATGCTCTGCTCCACAAAATCAACCTCCCGTTGATTCTCCCAGAACCACGTTGAGCTCGATATACTCCCCATCGCGGTAGACGGTGAGCGTCACGGTGTCGCCGGGGTTATATTTGTCCTTCTCATTGGTCAGGGCGCTCATGCTGGTGG
>CABRXB010000084.1 GCA_902474785.1 uncultured Eubacteriales bacterium
GGCAACACGGTGAGAAAGCTCTGCACCTTGTCCTCCACCGCGTCGATGCGGGAAAGGAAACTGTCGGTCACCTCGCGGGCCGACACCTCTTTTTTGACAATGAGCGCATGCAGCTCATGTCCCATTTTTTCATATAATTCCATGGCCGCTCCTCCCTATTCTTCCATCACGCGAGGCACCAGCACGCAGCCGGCCTCTCTCGCAGGCGCATTTTGCAGCACCGCCTCCCTCGACATCGAGGGGGTGGGCACATCTTCCCGAAATACATTGCATTGCTCCGAAAGGTTGACCTCAAGGCCGGACAGGTCAACTTGTTGGAGCTGGGCAACCATATCCACAATGCTCTCCAAATCCTGCGCCAACTTGTCAAACTGATCCTCGGGGATCTCAATACGGGCGAGCCGGGCGACATGCCGGATTTCATCATGCGTGATTTTCATCTTGTGTCCCTCCCAGTAAATTGATGAGCGCATCCTCGTCGAGCAAAGGCACCTGCAACTCCTGCGCCCGCGCGAGCTTGGAGCCCGCCTCCTCTCCGACGACGACATAACTTGTCTTTTTGGAAACGCTGCCCGTCACCTTGCCGCCCTGCGCTTCTATGAGCGCCTTTGCCTGCTCTCTGGTGAGGGTTGGCAGCGTGCCGGTCAGCACAAAGGTCTTGCCAAGCAGGGTCGACCCCTGCTTGCTCTGTTCCTGCGTCATATCGACGCCAGCGGCCGCAAGCCGCGCGAGCTGACGCTGCGTCTGCTCGTGGGAGAAAAAGGCCAAAACGCTTTGCGCCATGCCCTCCCCGATATCGGGAATTGCGGTCAACTCTTCAAACGTGGCCTCTTGCAGGCGCCGCATGCTGCCAAAGGTCTCGGCAAGCTGCTGCGCGCCGCGCTCTCCAATGTGGCGAATCCCAAAGCCATAGAGCAGCCGGGCAAGGCCGCGCTGTTTGCTGGTTTCAATGGCGGCCACCAGTTTGGCGGCCGATTTCTCCCCCTTGCGCTCGAGCGCCGCGATCTGCTCTTGGGTGAGGTCGTAAAGATCGGCGATCGATCCGATGAGACCCTCCTTGACAAACTGCTCGGATGACTGTTCCCCCATGCCCTCAATGTCCATGGCGCCGCGCGAGCAAAAATGCGTGATGCTTCTGACAAGCTGGGCCGGACAGTTTGGATTGGTGCAGCGGACGGCCGCCTCCTCGGGGTCGTCGAGCACCGGTTCGTCGCAGGAAGGACAGCGATCTGGAAAGACGAATGCCCGCTCGCTGCCATCCCGCTTTGAAAAATCGACCTCCACGATCTCAGGGATGATCTCCCCCGCCTTTCTCACGCGCACCACATCGCCGATGCGGATGTCCTTTTGAGCGATAAAGTCGCGGTTGTGCACGGTGGCGGCGCGCACGGTGCTGCCCGAGAGCAGCACGGGTTCGAGCACGGCCGCCGGGGTGAGCACGCCGGTGCGCCCCACGTTGACGGTGATATCTAGCAGCTTGGTCGATTTGACCTCGGGCGGGTATTTATACGCCACCGCCCATCGCGGGAATTTGGAGGTGGAGCCGAGCTGCTCGCGCGCCGCAAAATCGTCGAGCTTGATCACGGCGCCGTCGGTCTCAAAGGGCAGTTTGCCGCGCAGCTCTCCGATTTGCTGTACGCGCGCAACGCACGCCTCAATGGTCTCAAACCTCTGATAATCCGGAATCACACGAAGGCCGAGCTCCTTTAAGAGTTCGAGCGAGTCATAGTGCCCGCCAGGTGCATCCCCTTCGATGTGCTGGATGTTAAACACAAAAATGCTTAAATTTCTCGTCGCCGTGATTGCCGGGTCGAGCTGGCGCAGCGAGCCCGCCGCCGCATTGCGCGGATTGGCAAACAGGGGTTGTCCCTCCTCTTGCCTGCGCTCGTTGAGCTCGGCAAAGGCGGCTGCCGGCAAATAGACCTCGCCGCGCACCTCAAGGCTTGGAACCGGTCTTGTCAGACGCAGCGGAATGGCCTTGATGGTGCGCAGGTTTACCGTGATATCCTCCCCCACGCGGCCGTCGCCTCTCGTGGAGCCGCGCACAAACAGCCCGTTTTCATATTCCAGCGAGACCGAAAGGCCGTCGATCTTATATTCCACCACATAGAGCGGCTCGATGCCCGCGGCGCGCACCCGCTCGTCAAACTCATAGAGCTCTTCGACGGAAAACACATCCTGTAAGCTCTCCATGGGAATGCGGTGCTGCACTTGGGCAAAGCCCTCCAGCAGCTTGTCCCCGATGCGCTGGGTGGGAGAGTCGGACGTGATAAGATCCGGGCGCTCGGCCTCCAGCGCCTTGAGCTCTCCCATCAGCTCGTCATAGCGGTAGTCGCTCACCTCGGGGTCGTCTAGCACATAGTAGCGATAGGCATAGTGATTGAGCGTTTTGCGCAGCGTTTCCATGCGGCGTTTGACGTCGTTTGCCATGCGGCATATCCTCCCTGGGGGCCATTTGATTTTGACAATAGGCCCCCACTATCAGAGTATTGTATCATATCAGCCAAACTTATCCAAGGGGGAGCTTTTATTTTTCAAGATTTTTGTCCTACTCCCCTTCCATCATCAAAAGCGCATCTGTCTGCGCAAGCGTTCCTGAGGTTCCGTATGTAGCATATCGCTCGGGCACGCCCCCTACGATGATGGTCTCAGCCACCACCACGCCCGACTGCACCGTGGCGTTGACAGACGAGACCGGCAACACAATGCTGATCCCGGCAGAGACCGTCAGCACGATGCGATGCAGCGTCTGGTTGATGCCGGCCGAGGTGAACTCGTTGCTGACGTCGACCACCACGTTGCCATAGGGCAGCAGCTTGAAGCTGATGCCGGTGCCGCGGCCTGAAAAGATGTCGCCGCCAATCAGGTTGCCAAGCGGGATGGACACCCGAATGAGATCAAGCGTGAGATTTTCCTGCACGCGCTCACTGATGCGCGCTTTGAGCTGGTTGATCTTGACGATGTTGCTCATCACGGCCGACACCTCTCCGTTTTCTCCCTTTTGCAGCGAGATGAGATCCTTGTAGTCGTCGGCGTTTTCCTTGAGCTCGGCCTCCACCGCCCGCATGATCGAGGCGTTGGCGATGGCCTTGGCTCTGGCGGTTCCCACCGTCTCAATGACCGGCTTGACCCTGCTGTTGACCATCCCGAGCAACAGCAGGCCGCCAAATAGCAGCAGCCCCAGTATGGCGACAAAGGAGACCTTTCGCCCGTTCCCTTTTTTCGAAACTCTGCGGCGACGCACCTGCATGCCTTCACCCCCGGCTCTATCCTATGTGCAATGCCTCAAAGACGTGCAAAAAAGCCGCCCCTACTCAAAGGAACGGCGCTTTTGGCATGCTTTTCAAAAAGGGGACGGGCGGTTCCAGGGCCTGCCCCGGGGCGTCTCTGACGGCTTATGCATCGTCGTCAGAGACGCGGGGTTGAGCCGATGTCTGCGCGGCATGGTTGCGCTTTGATCCACTTGCGCACGCCAGTCCAAAAAAGATCTTCCAGACACGTTGTGCGGGCAAACTTTAGCTCCTCTTCAGTTTAAAGCTTCGGTATTTTTTTGAAACAGTCTTGATATATGTTTTCAGTCCACACCAGCAAAGCCAAAGGAGCAAAATGAAAATCGCGCCGACCGCGACACCTAAGATCAACTGTAAAACACCCGGCTGCACGGACGCTTCTCCCCATACAAACATGGGAACATTCGTAATTCCTGCAAAATTCATGACTGCGGTTCCCGGAATGACCAGGGCGACCATGAAAAATGTGAGAATCAAAATACACAGCGTCGGGACGATGATCAAGCCTGAAAGCCCCGCCAACCCATAAAAAGCAAAATTGCTCAAAACATCCAGGGGCCTTAGATGCCGATATTGCACTGCATAGTCAAATGAATAGGCTTTGGCAAGCGTGACGGGGGAGCCGAGCCGCGTAAGGACTTGATCGACACTTTCATTTTGTTCCAATGCTGCGTAAATGTGACTTTTAATCTCCAGGAGAATTTCTTCCCGGTCTTCTTTTGACATGTTAAACAGTCCACGACGCACTTCTTGAAGATATTTTTCCACCTCTTGATTCATCGTGACACCTCATTTCCCTTGATTGTTTCAATATCGTTGACTACCTTGATCCATTCCATATCCATCATGGAAAGGGTTTGCACACCATCTTCCGTGAGGTCATAATACTTTCGTGGCGGCGTGCCGGGTGCGCTGTCTTTCCAAAAGGAGCGGAGGAGGCCATTCTTTTCCAACCTTCTGAGCAACGGGTAAATAGTACCCTCGGTGGTGGACAGCGTCTCACGTTCATTTAGAATTGACATTAGATCATAGCCATAAATTGAGTTGCGGCCGATGATTTTCAAGATGCTGTATTCCAACAGACCTTTTTTAACCTGTGAAAGCCATTCTGATTTATCCATAACCTCTCCTTTCTTCAATATACATTGTAATACAAGGTGTGTTGTTTGTCAATATATATTTTCACGGACAATTTAAGATGGCATCATCAGAAAAAGCAAAGAAGCGTTCAAACTGTGGCTTGACAACCTCTTTCACCCGGCCACACTGTTTCCTCTGGCTGGGGTGCTCCGCAATTCTTGTCGGGCGTCCTCGCCAGTGAAAGCTCCGCCACGCAAAAAAACGCCACCCTTGAATCCGGGTGGCGTTTTGTCCAATTTCTAAAATCGCTGCATGCGGTTTTCCAAGGAGCAATGCTCACTGCTCCACAGGGGCCTCCTGCACGGTCTCTTCCTCTGAGGCAGTCTCCTGCTGCACGGGCGCCTCCACGGGGGCCTCATCCGCAGGCTCCTGCTCGGCGGTCTCAGCGGCGGCCTGCGCCGCCTCAGCCGCAATGCCACCCTCTTCCAGCAACGCGCGGATGGAGAGATTGACGCGCATGGCCTCGTAGTCAATCGAGACAATCTTGACGTCAACCTCGTCGCCCACAGACAGCACGGAGGCCGGCTTGTCGATGCGGCGGGTGGAAATCTGAGAGATGTAGATCAAGCCGTCAATGCCGGGGATGAGCTCGGCAAAGGCGCCAAAGGGCATCAGCTTGACAATTTTGACATGGGCCACGTCGCCCTCTTTGTAGATCTCCTTGAGCTGATCCCAGGGATTGGGCTGAAGGTTCTTGTAGCCAAGGGAGATGCGCTTTCTCTCGGGATCGAGATCCTTGATGTACACTTCGATCTCATCGCCCACCGAGACAACCTCGGAGGGGTGACGGATCTTGTTCCACGACAGCTCGGACAGGTGAATCATGCCGTCCACCCCGCCGACGTCGACAAAGGCGCCGTAGGAGGTGAGAGACTTGACAACGCCCTGATAGTGTTTGCCGATCTCGGCCTCAGACCAGAACTTCTCCTCGGCGGCGCGTCTGGCTTCGCGGGCAATGGCGCGAATGGAGCCGATGACGCGGCGGCGCTTGCGATTGACCTCGAGAATTTTAAACTGCTGTGTGGTGCCGACCAGATTTGAGTGATCGGCGTCGCGGCCGCCGGGCACCTGGGAGCCAGGGATGAACACGCGTGTGCCGTTGCAGGTGGCGATGATGCCGCCTTTGACAACCTCGACAACGGTGCCCTCCATCACGGCGCCGGAATCCACCGCCGCCTCGATCTCATCCCATCCCTTGATGGCGTCGACACGCTTTTTGGAGAGCATGATGGTGCCCTCCACATCGTTGACGCGCACGACAAAAGCTTCAACCTCGTCGCCGGGTTTGACGATGTCTTCCGGCTTGACGGTGGGATCGTCGCTGAGTTCACCGATGGGGATGTACGCAGTGTGCTTGGTGCCAAGATCAACTTGAATCTCGGTCGCGCCAATGGAAACGATTGTGACCTTGACCCTATCTCCTG
>CABRXB010000085.1 GCA_902474785.1 uncultured Eubacteriales bacterium
CAGGCGTAAAAAACCGCAAAGGGGCCGGGGAATCTCTCCGGCCCTTTGTTTTCTGAAAAAGGGGGAGATGCCGTTGCCTGAAAAAAGAGGTTTGCCAAAGCTGACCCCGCGCCTTGCGGCGGTAGCGGCACAGGTGCGCCCCGGCGCGCGCCTGCTCGATGTGGGCACCGACCACGCGTACTTGCCGGCGTATCTAGTGGGCCAGGGGATCTGCCCAAGGGCCGTCGCCTCCGACGTGAGGGAGGGGCCCTGTGCCCGTGCCCGTGCAACGGTGAAGGCTTGCAATCTGGAACGTGACATTGCCGTTGTCAAAACCGACGGGCTGCATGGTTTCACGTTGGAGGACGTTGACGATGTGGTGTTGGCGGGCATGGGGGGAGAGCTCATGCTCACCATCTTAGAGGCGGCGCCCCAGATCCGTCAGCAGCGCCTTCACTTGATTTTACAGCCGCAGACCGACTTTGCGCTGGTGCGTCGGCGTATGGCGTCGTGGGGTTTTGCGCTCAACCGAGAGCTTTTGGCGGCGGAGGGGCACAGGATCTACCACATCTTTTCCTTTACTTACGACGGCGTTTTGCGCGCGCCCGACGAGGCGGCAATCGCCTTTGGCAGACCCGAGGCAAATCGGGATTTGCTGACGGCCTATTATCGCAAGCTTCGCAGCTCGATGCTGCGCGAGCTCGAAGGGATTTCACGCAGCGCGGCGCCCGACGAGGCGCGCATGGAGACGCTGCGCAAGATGTTACATCTGCTTTCAAAGGAGGAAGAGTCATGACGACTGTGGAAATGGTGCTTTCGTCGCTTTGCGAACTTGCGCCGCTGGAACGCAAGCTGGATTTTGACAATGTTGGACTGCTGGTTGGAGACGCGCGCCAGAGCGTCTTTTCTGTGCTGCTCACGCTCGACATCACCAAAGATGTGATCGAGGAGGCCGGAACAAAAGGGTGCCAGCTCATCGTCAGCCATCATCCGCTGTTCTTCTCCCTGCCAAAGGCCCTGCGGTTCGATTGTCCAGAGACCGCAAACGTCGCTCAGCTGCTGCAAAGCGGCGTCTCGGCCGTCTGTATGCACACCAATCTCGATTTGGCCGCCGGCGGCGTCAACGACGTGCTGCTGACCCGGTTGCAGCTTGCCCCTGCGGGCGCGTTTGGAGAGGATGCGCTTGGTCGCGTGGGATTTGTGCAAGAAGAGATGCCGGCTGGCGCCTTCGCCGCTTTTGTCAAACAGGCGCTTGGCTGCCGTGTGGTGCGTTTTGTGGACGCCGGCCGCCCCGTCTCCAAAGTGGCGGTGGTGGGCGGTTCGGGCGGTGACCAGATTGAGGCCGCGCTGCTTGCCGGGTGCGACACGCTGGTGACGGCCGACGTCAAACACCATCAGTTCTTAGAAGCGCAGGACAGAGCGTTCAATCTGATCGACGCCGGGCACTACCACACCGAGCGTCCCGTGCTTGACGCCGTGTATGCGCTATTGCAGCAGCGCCATCCGGAGCTGACGCTGTTGCGCTCATCCGCCTTGGAGCAGGACAGAGTTTTGATCGTGTAAGTGCGGCGTTGTCCGACCGGTGATCCTGCCTGAGGCGATCGGCTCTTTCATTTCAATGACGGCAGATCGCCGGCCATGAGCCGGTTGCATCCGCTTTCAAAAAGACAACAAAGGAGGCCGCCATGCCGCTAGACGCCATCACATTGACCCATTTGACAAGGGAACTTCAGTCCCGCCTCTCGGGGGCGCGTGTCGACAAGGTCTACATGCCCGAGAAAAACGAGGCGGTGCTTCTGCTGCGCGCGCGGGAGGGAAATGTTCGCCTGCTGCTCTGTGCAAGTCAAAACAGCGCCCGCATACAGCTCACAAGGGCGCAGAGAGAAAATCCAAAGGTTCCGCCCATGTTGTGCATGCTGCTTCGAAAACATCTGGTGGGCGCGCGTCTGCTCGACGTGGTTCAAGAACCGCTCGAACGCGTGGTTCGTCTGCATTTTGAGGTGGTCAGCGAACTGGGCGATCTTGAGCAGCGGCAGCTGGTGCTGGAGATGATGGGCCGCATGAGCAATCTGATTTTGCTTGGGGTCGGGGAGACGGTTTTGGCCGCGCTGCGCTACATCGACATGTCGGAGGGCAAGAGCCGGCAGCTCATCCCCGGCGTGCGCTATCGGCTGCCCGAGCGCCCCGAAAAGATCGACCCCTGCCAGGGGCTTGACGCCCTCCAGGACGTGGCCCAGGGACGAGATGAGATCCCCTGCGACAAATACCTGCTCGATGCCGTGCTCGGCCTCTCGCCGCTGCTTGCAAGAGAGATGGCCTTTGCCGCCTGCGGCGCCACCGACACGCCCATGCGCGATCTGGATACGGCGCAGCGGCAGGAGCTTTTGCAGCGGCTGCTCGCCCTGTTTATGGGGGAGAACGCCGCGCCGACACTGCTGGTCGACAAAGAGGGGACGCCTGTGGATTTCTCCTGTATGCCCATTGCGCAATATGGCGCGCTTTACCGCTGCGTTTCCTGTGAGGACTACTCGACGCTGCTGGACCGCTATTATGCGCTCAAGGACGCCGCCGCACGCAAGCGGCAGCGCACGCAACAGCTCGACCGCCTTCTCAAAAACGCCGTGGAGCGCATCTCCAAAAAGCTGTCGCACCAGAGAGCGGAACAAAAGGACTTTCAAGATCGGGACAAATATCGGGTCTATGGCGAGCTTTTGACGGCAAACCTCGGCCAAGTGCCCAGGGGCGCCGCCTTTGTGGAGATTCCCAACTACTATGAGGAGGACGCGCCCTTGCTGCGCATCCCGCTCGACGTGGCAAAAAGCCCCGCGCTCAACGCGCAGAGCTATTTTAAGAAGTATCAGAAGGCCAAAAACGGGGAGCAGAGGCTCAAAGAGCAGATCGAAAAAGGCGAGCAGGAGCTCTCCTACCTCGAATCGGTGCAGCTTTCCTTAGAGCAGGCCGAAACAGAAGGGGAGATCACCTCTATTCGCGAGGAGCTGATGGCGGGCGGATACCTGGCGCGCCCGCGCGGAGAAAAGCCCAAAAAAAGCGGGCACAGCGCCCCGGAAAAGCCCATGCGCTTTCACTCCTCTGATGGATTTTCCATCCTGGTGGGCAAAAATAACACTCAAAATGATTTGCTTGTGACCCGCGTTGGGGAGAAACAGGACGTTTGGCTGCATGTGTTGGGATGCGCCGGCTCCCATGTATTGGTGCAAAGCGGGGGCAGAACGGTGCCGGACAGAACACTGGAAGAGGCGGCGCAGCTTGCCGCCTTATTCAGCAAGGCTTCGCCCAAAGAGAAGGTGCCTGTGACCTATACGCTGCTGCGAAACGTCAAAAAGCCGGCGGGCGCCAAGCCGGGGTATGTGATCTACTTCTCCTCCCAGACCGCCTATGTCACGCCGCCGCAGGGTCTTATTGAACGCCTGACGGAAGAGGAGGCGGCGCAGTAGAGCCGGTGACTTTCAAGTGCGCTCTTGTGTGACCTCGCCTTTTTAAATCCCCTGGCCTCTTGATGTGCGGCGAATGCTCTTTGCCAGGGCGTCGGCTCGACAGCTTGCACCCGCTTGGGATTGCGTCTGCCATTTTCACAAAGCTGCATCGCAAAGTCAAACCAAGCAGAATTTCCGTTAAAAGAGAGGATCACAGCTTTAAAAGAAGCCAAACAGCCTCTTGAAAAGCATGATCTGGAATTTAAGAATCTTTTAGAGAAAAGCACAAATTGTCATTAGACCGGGGGTCGAAACCAAATTGGCAAAAGCATTGACCCAAAAGCCGCGGGGTTTGAGTCAAAGGACAGCGACTGTTCATCAAAGAAGACCAAGAGTTCTCATCGTTCAAGTTGCTCAACGGGCCAAGAGCTCCCAGAAAGCTGAGAAAATATCTTCAAGGCCAAAGGGCTGCAAGACAGAAGCTTGCTTCAAGGGTTGTCAGGAAAAACCCGAAAAATCAAATTTATTCAATGAAACCGCCCCGACAGTGCTGTCGGGGCGGTTTTCATTTTAACTGATATGAACCTATGCCGACTCACTGCATGTAGCAAAACACCTGCCAGAGCAGACCTGCGGCATCGTCGCGGGTGAGAAGCGTGTCGCCGAGCGCGGCAACCGAGGTTTCGGTCCATTCGCTGGGCGAGCCGGCCTTGGGTTGAATATCAATGGCATAGCCAAGCAGGTTGCCCGTCATCTCAGCGGCCTGTGCGACGGTGAGGGGCGTCTCGTCCACTTGCGCCGACACTTCGGTGCCGCCCAGTCCGGCGGCGTCCATGAGGAGCAGCAGAAACTCGCCCTGACTGAGTGTTTCCTTGGGGTGGAAATAGTCGGAGCCGCCCACGCGTTCGCCGCGCAGAATGCCCTCTTTGGCCAGGCAGAGCGCGGCATAGGAGTTGAGGCTGTCTCCCATGTCACAGTAGGAGACATCGTCAACATCCTTGTCGATGCGTATGGAAACCGTGGCCTCCTCGCTTCGATTGCCCTGTGCGTCGCGCACCTGATAGGTGAAGGAGTCTCGCCCGCTCTTGCCATCGTGGGGTTCGTAGACAAAGCCGGACCCAAAGCAGGTCAGATTACCCTTGGAGGGGGCGGTGAGCAGCTCGTAGACAAGCTCGCCCTCCTCCAACGTGGTCCCCGAGAGGCGTCCGCCCACCTTCATGTTCACACCGGTTTGAAGAGAAAGATCAAAGGCGGTCGGCGCGTTGGCAGTGGCGGCCGGTGTCACAGTGAGGCGGCAAAGAGGCGTGCTGTTGCCCTTTTTATCGGTGGCGATGAAGCAAAATGAGGAGGGTGTGTTGTCTGCCGGCGTGATACGCAGGCCCGAGAATCTTCCGAGCTTGAAGGTGTCAAGAACCACCACATCCTGCTTACCGCTTGTAATGGTACCCTGTTTTGGAAGTTCGATGATGGTCAGATAGCAGGGATCTTCCAAAAGATTTCCAAGCAGCGAGGCAAACAGTTTTTGATTGAGCGCCAAATAGTCCTTTCGATCGGTGATAGACACAGAAAAATCGCAGACGTCGTCCACAATGTAGCGACTCTCTGTCACGGAATATCCGGCTCCCGCCGCGCTGCTCAGCAGCAGGATCAGTGCCAGACACAGAGCGGAAACCGAAACGCTTTTACACGTTTTCACACACAACACCTCAAATCTTTCAATTTTTCAAAGCCCTTTTGCAGTAAGGGCCGTTTTTGTCCAGGGAATGTATCTTATTCATATGCAGGTCGCCCCGCGGATTTGACCGCCGCACAAAAATTAGATGTGCCGGCAAAGGATGGAACTGGGTGGCTTGGGATAGATTTGGTTCAAAGCGTGGAAGGGACAAGCAGCGGATTTACACAGAAAAATAAAAGAGAAGTAGGGGGCTTGTATTTTTCGCTAAAATATGAGAAAATAGATCGTTCTTTTTACTACGGCAATATGAAATAGGAAGGCAGGTACAAACGTATGAAACAGGATCTGATTGCAATTTTGGATCTGGGCAGTGAAGAGAATTCGCGTGTTGCCCGCAAGGTGCGGGAGCTTGGTGTTTACAGCGAAATTTATGCCCATGACTTGCCCCGGGAAGCGTTGCTGGAGCAGCCCAATCTCAAGGGTATTATTGTAAACGGCGGACGCAACAATGTAGTGGATGGCACTGTCATTGAGGCGCCGGACTATGTCTACAGTGCGGGTGTACCTGTTTTTGTGATCGAGCACGAGACGGCACACAGGAAAATGGATCTGACGCAACTCCCCGCTGAGGACGAGGCGCTTTTGGCTGCGCTGCGTCCCTTTTTGTTTGATGTCTGTAAGGTGCAGGCCAACTGGAACATGAAAAATTTTGTGG
>CABRXB010000086.1 GCA_902474785.1 uncultured Eubacteriales bacterium
TCGGCGCGGTGACGGGTCTTGCAGGATTTGCAGTCCATGAGCGGATCGGAAAAGCCGCCCACATGCCCTGAGGCCACCCACACCTGTGGGTTCATCAAAATGGCCGAGTCGAGCCCCACGTTGGTGTCGCTCTCCTGGACGAATTTCTTCCACCACGCGCGCTTGACGTTGTTTTTAAATTCCACGCCCAGAGGACCGTAGTCCCAAGCGTTGGCAAGCCCCCCGTAGATCTCGGAGCCGGGGTAGATGAAGCCGCGGCCCTTGCACAGCGCCACAATTTTGTCCATGGTCTTGTTTTGATTGTCCATCCTTCGCACTTCCTTTATTGAGCCGAGGGGGCGCTGCCGCTCGGCGGATTTCAAAAAACGCAGGAAAAGGCCCTGAAAAGTCAAGGCTCATTCAATTGTATCCAGTTTGCCCGCCTGTGTCAACAAATGGGACTGATTTTTAGGCAGGTTTTCCTCAAAAAATGATTGAAAAACGACGTGAAATAGGGGATAATAAGACGGTAACGGTCAATTGAATTTAAAATGGAGTGTTGCGCCCCGTTTGGTTTCGCGACCGAAGCGGCGTGCCCAAATGAAGCCTATCAAAAGCGCGCATTCCTGTCTTTTGCATATAGTAAAAGAGACCCGCTTTGAAATCCTGACGCTTGTGCGCAGGGAGGGTCGCCTGCTCCTGGAGCAATCAATACATAGTAAATGGAGATTTGAACATATGAACAACTGCGCAATCGTGCTGGCCGCGGGAGAGGGAACGCGGATGAAAACACCCACCGCAAAGGTGCTGTTACCCGTGCTTGGCAAGACCATGGCGGAGTGGGTGCTCTCGGCCGTCCACGCCTCCGGGGTGGACGACTGCTGCCTGATCGTGGGAAAGGACTGGCAGCAGGTGCAGCAGCGCGTCGGCGACGCCGCCGAGTATGCGCTGCAACTGGAGCGCAAGGGGACGGGGCATGCCGTGATGCAGGCGACCGACTTTTTGGAACGCCATGCGGGGGGCCACTGCATCGTGCTCGCGGGGGATTGCCCGCTGCTTTCAAGCGAGACCATCAAAATGGCGTTTGTCCAGCATGAGAGGGAGCAAAACGCCGTCACCGTGATCTCGGCGCGCGTGTGCGACCCCTATGGCTACGGCCGCGTGGTGCGCGACGACAAGGGCGGCCTTTTGCGCATCGTCGAGGAAAAAGATGCGACGAAAGCGCAGCGCGATATCAATGAGATCAACTCCTCGGCCTACTGGTTTGAGGTCAACGCGCTGCTATCCGCTCTGCCGCAGCTTGACAACCGCAACGCCAAGGGCGAGTATTATCTCACCGATGTGATTGAAATCTTGCTGCGTGCCGGCCACAGCGCGGGCGCGTTTGAGGCAGGGGACAGCGACGAGATTTTGGGGGCCAACACACAGCGCCAGCTGTTGACGCTGCAAAAGGTGGCGCAGGCCAAGATTTTGGATCGGCATATGGACAGCGGCGTGATGATCACGGGGGAGGACGGTCTTGTGATCGGGCCCGACGTTGTGATCGGCGCCGGCACCGTCGTGCACGCCGGCAGCCGCCTGACGGGGCAGACCCGCATCGGGGCGGACTGTGTGATCGGTCCCGCCGCCGTGGTGGAGGACAGTCTGCTGGGTGACGCGGTAGAGGTGACAAGCAGCCAGATTGAAAAGAGCGTGATCGGCGCGCAGACGCGCATCGGCCCCTATGCCCACATCAGGCCCGACTGTGTGATCGCCGAAAAGGTCAAAATCGGAAATTTCGTCGAGGTGAAAAACTCCACGGTGGGCGCTGCCACCAGCATTGCGCACCTGACCTATGTGGGAGACGCCGACGTGGGAGCGCGCTGCAACTTCGGCTGCGGCGTTGTGACCACCAACTACGACGGCAAGCGCAAATACCGCACCACGGTGGGGGACGACGTTTTTATCGGATGCAACGTCAACCTGGTCGCGCCCGTGCGCCTGGAAGACGGGGCCTATATCGCGGCGGGTTCCACCATCACGGACAACGTTCCCAAGGCCGCTCTCGCCATTGCGCGCGCGCGGCAGGTGATAAAAGACAACTGGGTTTTGACAAACAAGGAGGAGTAAACACCATGGTGCAGTCTCACAATCGGCACCCATTCAAGATCTTCTCAGGCAATGCCAACCGGCCGCTGGCCGAAGCCATCGCCGTGGCGCTGGGCACAAAGCTTGGCAATGTGGAGGTTGGCCGTTTCTCCGATGGGGAGATCTGCGTCACCACCAATGAGTCGGTGCGTGGATGCGACACCTTCATCGTGCAGTCCACCTCGGGGCCGGTCAACGACCACCTCATGGAGCTGCTGGTCATGATCGACGCCTTCAAGCGCGCCTCTGCCGGCCGCATCACAGCGGTCATGCCCTATTTTGGCTATGCCAGGCAGGATCGCAAGGCCAAGGCGCGCGACCCCATTTCGGCAAAGCTTGTGGCCGATCTTCTGACCACGGCGGGAGCCGACCGCGTGCTGACCATGGATCTCCACGCCGATCAGATTCAGGGCTTTTTCAACATCCCGGTCGACCATTTGCAGGCGGCGCCGGCGCTGGCCGCCTATTACAAGAGGCAGCTCAAGGTGCTGGGCAAGGAGAACTTCATCGTGGTCTCGCCCGACGCAGGTTCTGTGGCGCGCGCGCGCAAATTCTCGCAAAAACTCGGCGACGTGCCCATCGCGATTGTGGACAAGCGGCGTCCGCGCGCCAACGTCAGCGAGGTCATGAACATCATCGGCGACGTTGAGGGCAAGCACTGCCTGCTGCTCGACGATCTGGCGGACACGGCTGGAACTCTGTGCCACGCCGCTTCCGCTCTGCTGGAAAAGGGCGGCGCCGCCTCGGTGTCGGCCGCTACCACGCACGGCGTGCTGTCGGGCAAGGCGGTGGAGAACATTGCAAACAGTCCCTTGAAGGAGTTTGTCATCATGGACACCATCGCCATCCCCGAGGAGAAACGCATCGACAAGATCAAGGTGTTGACCGTGGCCCATATCTTTGCCGAGGCCATGGAGCGCATCTATGAGGAGCTGCCGGTTTCCACGCTCTTCAATTGAGGGCGGCGGGTGCCGGACATTGTGGGCGCAAATGACGCTGCCGTGTTTCAAGTTCAATTGAAGCTGACGGATCGATTCGTCCCAAGCTGAAGCCGACCGGGTTGGCATGCAGGCGGGCGCGAGGCCGATTGGTTTGATATCAGAGGTGCCTCCATTGATAGACGCGGCGCAGAAAATTGGGGAAGGGCCGCTGCCTTACGTCTCGGACGCAGGTCTCGGTTTACCCCGCGGCCAGGGCTTAGAGAAAGACGATGAGACCGCCTGGATTTGCTTTACGCCAAACAATTCATTGAGCGGAACAGTGCCGGTTGAAAGCTCCAACGGGTTGTCGCCGGTTGGCCCAACCGCAAAAGATGGTCTTCCTCTTTTGCTGTTGCGATAGCGCAAGGGATGAGGACTGGAAACCCAGCCGTAGGGTTGAAAAACTGACAGACACCGTTTCGCTCACATCAGGCATACCATGTTTGCATGGCAACAGACGGGTGCCTGCGTCCGCAACCTTTTTCCCGGGCGGACGCCTCAAAAAGTTGTCGCGCTGTATGCGATTTGTGTGTTGTAAAACGAGTTGTGCAGAAAAGCGGAGATCTACGAAACCCCTGTGGCATGAGCGTTTTGCGAGTATGTTGCACAAGCTGCCGCCTTTGTGCAAAACATCAAAAACCCATCGCTCGATTTGAGCACATGTCACAGAACAGGAGATCGCAAAGGCTGGCGGCGACCTCAAATGTGACGACAAAGACTGAGATGAGAGAGGAGCGGTGCAAGATGGCGTTTTCGCTGTTTTCACGCGCGCAGGGGGCCCCGGAATATCTGGTGGTGGGGCTGGGCAACCCCGGCAGACAATATGAGCGCACAAGGCACAATGCGGGTTTCCTGGCCATGGAATACCTCTCCCAGTCGCTAAACGCCCCCATCAAAAGGCTGCGCCACCATGCGCTGACCGGCAATGCCGTGATTGGCGGCAAATCGGTTTTGCTTCTCATGCCGCAGACTTTTATGAACCTCTCGGGCGAATCGGTGGGGGAGGCGGCCAGGTTTTACAAAATCCCGCCCGAGCGTATCATCGTGATATACGACGATAAGGACATCCCCGTCGGGCATCTGCGCGTGCGCGGCAAGGGATCGGCCGGCGGGCACAACGGCATCAAATCCATCATTGCCCATCTTGGCAGCGAGACCTTCCCCCGCATCAAAATCGGCATCGGGCAGGTCGCGCACCCCGATATGGAGCTTGCCGATCATGTGCTCGGAGAGTTCACAAAAGAAGAGCAGCAGCATATCTTTGAAATATTTGGCTATGTGGCTCAGGGCGTGGAGCTCATCATCACGCAGGGTGTCACACAGGCCCAAAGTAAATTAAATGGGATTTCCACATGAAAAAATTATTGGAACAACTCAAAGCTCTCCCCCAGATGATGCAGCTTGAAGAGCTGCGCAAGGAGGGGCAGACGCCCATTGCCGTGACCGGCCTTTCCCCGGGGGGAAAGGTCCTTTTGTGCTGGTCAATTTCCAAAAATAGGAAAATCTTGCTTCTGTGCGCCGATGAAGCGGAATGCCGCCACATGGAAAAGGAGCTGCAAGGGCTCTCTTTGCAGGGCGTCTGGTATCCCGCCGTCGATCTGGCGCTCTACGGTGTGGAGGGGGCCTCGCGTGAATTCATGCACCAGAGGATCACGGCGCTGCTCTCGCTTGAAAAGGCGCGCGTTGTGCTGACCACGCCCGACGCGCTCGCGCAGTTTACGCTGCCGCCCGATCTGCTGGCGCAAAACTGCATCGCACTCTCCTGTGGAGAGGAGATCGCGCCGCGAAATCTGCTTGAACGGCTGGTGCAGGCCGGCTATGTGAGAAGCGATCTGGTGGAGGGCCCTGGCCAGTTCTCTGCAAGGGGCGGCATTGTCGACGTCTTCGCACCGGGCGCGCCCCAACCCGTGCGCATCGAATTCTTCGGCGACGAGATCGACACGCTGCACACCTTTGACCCCCTGTCGCAGCGCCGCTTGGAGCGGCTGACCGAGGCGCTTGTGACGCCCGCCACCCAGCTTTTGCCGCAGGGCGGGCTGGAGGGGCTCAGGCAGCGGCTTGAACAGGCGGGGCAGGCCGCCAAATCCCGGCGGGGCGAGGCGGCAAAGGTGATGGCGGCGCTGTGTGACGAACAGATGGAGCGGCTGACCGAGTGCGCTCAGATTGAAGACCGCCTGATGCCCCTGCTCTGGGAGACGCCCGCCACGCTGCTCGACTATCTGGCGGACGCCACGGTGCTGGTCAGCGAGGAGAGAGCCTGCGCCAAACGGCTGGCCGAATCCCAAACTCTGCTGGAAGAGGAGGTCAAGCGCGCGCTGGAGGAGAAGAAGCTCCCCGGCGAACTCACCGCCTTTGCACAGACGCCAGGCGAGCTCTGGAGCGCGCTGGGCCGCCTTGAGACCATCTTTTTGGAGACGCTGCCGCACGGCCGCTACGAGCTTGCCCCAAAGGGGCTGCTCTCGGTGTCGGAGCGCCACGCCGCCGGGCTTGGCGACAACCTGCCCCTGCTGCTCGACGAGGTGGGCGATTTGCTCGAACAGGGATATGAGGTGGTCTTTTTTGCGGCGACCGAGCAGCAAACGGCGTCGCTGCAAGCCATCTTGGAGCAGCACGGCGTGCGCTCGCCCAAACTGCGCTTTGCGGTGGGGGCGATTCAGGGCGGCGTGATCTACCCCGAGG
>CABRXB010000087.1 GCA_902474785.1 uncultured Eubacteriales bacterium
CGTGTCGAGAAGTGTGATGCCCTTTTCCAGAAGCTCGTTGCGGATTTCATCTGCACGTGCAAAGTTCTTTGCCTTGCGCGCCGCCTGACGCTGCTCAATGAGCGCTTCGATCTCCCCGTCCAGGCTCTCGGCTTCCCCTGCGCAGATGCCAAGCACCGCGCACAACTCTTCAAAGATGGAAAGCGCCGCCTTTGCAAAGGCCTGCGTAGGGGCCGCCTCTCCTCCCGTGACCGTGTTGATCTCGCGCACCAGCTCGAAGATGGCGGAAATGGCGTCGGCCGTGTTGAGATCGTCGTCCATCGCGTCGAGGAATCCCTGTTTGTGGGCGGCAAAGTGTTCGACCGCCGTTTTTTCGGTCGCCGTCATCTCGCCCGCCGCGCCCTTGTCGCACAAAAAGCGCAGGTTGTTTTTGCAGTTGTAAAGCCGGTCAAGCCCCGCTTTTGCCTGCTCGAGTGTCTCGGTCGAGTAGTTGATCTGGCTGCGATAGTGAGACGACAGCATGAAAAAGCGGATGATCTCATAGCCATAGGCTTGCGCCACATCGCGCACCGTGAAAAAGTTGCCAAGCGACTTGCTCATCTTTTGATTGTCAACGTTGATATAGCCGTTGTGCACCCAGTAGCGGGCAAACTCACAGCCGTTGGCTGCCTCGGACTGGGCAATCTCGTTTTCGTGGTGCGGGAAGGCCAGATCCTGCCCGCCACAGTGGATGTCAATGGTTTTTCCAAGGTGTTTGTTGGCCATGGCCGAGCACTCGATGTGCCAGCCGGGACGCCCGGGACCCCAGGGGGAATCCCACGCCGGCTCGCCCGGCTTGCTGGCTTTCCACAGCGCGAAGTCGAGCGCGTTTTCCTTGTGCTCTGAAACGTCGATGCGCGCGCCGGCCTGCAGGTCTTCAATGGGCTGGTGCGAGAGCTTTCCATAGCCTTCGAATTTGAGCGTGCGATAATACACGTCGCCATTGGACTCGTAGGCATAGCCCTTTTCGATGAGCGTTTTCACCAGTTCGATGATCTCGTCGATGGTCTCGGTGGCGCGCGGGTGCACGTCGGCAGGCAAAATGCCCAGACCGCCCGCGTCGACAAAATACTCGTCAATATATCGCTGCGCCACCTCTTCGCTGGTCAAACCCTCTTCATTGGCCTTTTTGATGATCTTGTCATCGACATCCGTAAAGTTTTGCACAAAGGTCACCTTATATCCCCGATAGGCGAGATACCGGCGCAGACAGTCGAACACGATGAAGGGGCGGGCGTTTCCAATGTGAAAATAGTTGTATACGGTTGGGCCGCAGGAATAGATTGAAACCTCTCCCTCTTTTAAGGGGACAAACTCCTCTTTGCGGCGGGTCA
Source organism: uncultured Eubacteriales bacterium (assembly GCA_902474785.1). GTDB lineage: Bacteria > Bacillota > Clostridia > Oscillospirales > Feifaniaceae > Galloscillospira. The sequence goes on from CABRXB010000087.1 coordinate 1,353, forward strand.
TATCGTTGTACAGCTTCATGAAGATCTAGCTCCTTTCGTCGTGAAAAATTCTCACCAGTTGTCGCCAATGCACTCCCAATTGTTTGCAAGATACCGATATCCCGAGTAAATCGTGAGCGCCGCCGAGACCCACAGCAGCGCGCCGGCCGGCAGTGCGGCCGGCTGCCACACCATGCCCAGCAGCGCCAGATAGACCGCCACATTTTGCACAAAGGTCTTGGCCTTGCCCCATCCGTCCGCCGCCAGCTCAACGCCGCTGCCCATGGCCACAATGCGAAACGAGGTGACCACCAGCTCGCGCATCAAAATCAAAATGCTGATATAAGGGGAACATCGGTCATACCAGGTCAGGCAGATCAAAGCCGACAGCACCAGCAGCTTGTCGGCAAGAGGGTCCAGAAATTTTCCAAAGGTCGTCACCAGGTTGTATTTGCGCGCGACCCAGCCGTCCAGCTTGTCGGTGCAGGAGGCCGCAATGTAGATCACAAGCGCCCACAGAGGTCCCGCCGGGGCGGGAACATGCAGCAGCAGCACCAAAAAAAGAGGGATAAACAGCACGCGTACCACAGTTATTCTGTTTGCCAAATTCATTGAAAGTCGCTCTTTCCGCAAGGCGGGGTCAACCCTTCCTCGCTCAATCATACTTTCATTCATTATATCGGAAAGAACCAAAAAATACAATAGAAAGATGGCGTCTGACCCCCGCCGCCCCCGGGCTTTTTCAAAAAGCCGCTCTTGCTTTTTGAAGTGCTTATGGGTATACTGGGAAAAACCATCGAAAAGATCAAGGTCAAGGGGGTGCAACTTTGATGAACTATCTCTCACTGTCAAAAGAGCAGCTACAGGCAAAGCGCGACGCGTTGCGCAGCGTCTATGATGGCTACTGCGAAAGGGGTCTGTCCCTCAACATGGCGCGCGGCAAGCCCTCGCCTTCGCAGCTCGATCTGTCAAACGCCTTTTTACAGGCACCGGCCTCATACCGCTCCAAAGACGGGGTGGACGCGCGAAATTACAGCGTGCCCGACGATCTGCCGGAAACGGCGCAGCTCTTTGCAAGTCTGCTGGGCATCCCGACTGAATATATCATCATCGGCGGCAATTCCAGCCTCAATTTGATGTACGACACGCTGTGCCGCATGCTGCTGTTCGGCACGCTGGGCGAAAGGCCCTGGATCGAGGAGAAAAACAGGAAATTCCTCTGCCCCGCGCCGGGCTACGACCGCCACTTTTCCGTGACGCAGGAACTGGGCTTTGAGCTGATTTTGGTGCCCATGACGCAAGACGGCCCCGACATGGATCTCGTGGAGGCGCTTGTCGCCAAAGACCCCGCCATCAAGGGCATCTGGTGCGTTCCGCTTTACTCCAATCCCCAGGGCGTGTGCTACAGCGACGAGACGGTGCGGCGCCTTGCCGCCATGCCCACCGCCGCGCCCGATTTTCGCATCATGTGGGACAACGCCTATGGCGTGCACCACCTCTATGAGCCCGTGCCCTTAATGGACATCTTTTCAGCCTGTGAACAGGCGGGGACGCTTGACCGCGTGTTTTATTTTTTCTCCACCTCCAAAATCTCCTTCCCCGGCGGCGGCGTGTCGATGATGGCCATGAGTCCCCAAAACCGCGCCGAAGCCCTGCGCCACATCTCGATTCAAACCATCGGGCCTGACAAGGTCAACCAGCTTCGCCTGCTCTCGGTGCTGCCCACCGCGCAGGCCGTGCGCGAGCACATGGAGCGTCAGGCACAGGTGCTGCGTCCGCGCTTTGAGCTCGTGCTCTCGGCGCTCGAGCGCGCGCTCGGCGGCACCGGCCTTGCGAGCTGGACCGCCCCAAAGGGCGGCTACTTTGTCTCTCTTGACACGCTGCCGGGCTGCGCCAAGTCCACGGTGGAGCTCGCCAAACAAGCAGGCGTCACGCTCACGGGGGCGGGCGCCACCTTCCCCTATAAAAAAGACCCCAAAGACACCAACATCCGCATCGCCCCCACCTATCCCTCGCAAGACGAGCTCGAGATCGCCATCGAGCTGCTGTGCGTCTGCGTCGAGCTCGCCGGCGTTGAACATCTGTTGCAGGAGGGTTGAACATGACACAAGATCACCTGGAAACCGCCGTTTCGCTGCGGCGCGCGGGATATAGCTGCGGTCAGAGCGTGCTCATCCCCTATGCCAAAGAATTTGGTCTCGACGAGCAGCTGGCCAGCGCCATGGCGCTGCCGCTGGCGGGCGGCATGGCCAAAGGACGCGCCTGCGGCTGTCTGTCCGGGGCCTGCCTTGTCATCGGGCTCAAAATCGGACACGGCTTTCCCGCCGATCCCCTCCCGCGAAAAAAGACGGCTGCCGCCGTCCGTGCGCTGACCGCGCAGCTCGAAGAGCACTATGGCTGCACCGACTGCTATGCGCTGCTGGGGTGCGACACCTCCACGCCTGAAGGCCATGCGCACTTTGTGGAGCAAAACCTGCGTGAGAAAATTTGCATCCCCGTGATGGAGCTGTGCATCCGGTTTTTAGACGCGCTGTGAAGGATTTTTGGCGTCTGACGCGCTTGCCGGCAATTGTATTGCCGCTCGGCCAATCCAAAACTGAAACAAAAAAGGCCCCCGGTCTAAAGCCGGGGGCCTTTTTGTGTTTTTAACAAAGAGGGGGCTTGTGAAATCGTTCAAAAACAGGAAAAACAACGCCGCATGATTCTGTGCTGACCATGGAACGGGCTGCACAGGCCCACGACACAGCATCTGAATTCGGCCCTGCCCCCCAACTCCACAGGGGCCCACAGGGGCGAGTTTGAAAATCCCCGGTGTGCAGTCAGGCATATTGAAGAGAGGTGATGCGCTGTGAAATACCGCCTACTTTCATGTCAGCTCATGGAGCGCACCGCAGTGCAGCCCCGCGCCAATTGCGGCGTGCTGCCAGCCAAATTTCCATTTGTGTCTTTTTTGCAGGGGCGCTGAACGCCGCCCTCAACGCGCTTGTTCACAGATCAGAAGGTGTTTCCTCTTGCACTTTGCCATAGAGGTCATAGTCGTCGGCCGCGGTGATCAAAACCCGCGCAAACGCCCCCACCTCACAGGCGGTTTCACTGGTGAAATAAACCCGCCCATCCACCTCGGGCGCATCGCGATAGCTTCTCCCGGCGTAGCGTCCCGTCTCGTCGTCGTATTCCTCGACCAAAACGGGCAGCGTCTTGCCCACCCATTGTAAATTGAGCTCGGTGGAGATGGTGTTTTGCAGCGTCATGAGCAGATCGGTGCGCCGCTCTTTTTCCTCCTGCGAGATCTGATTGGGGAAATCCGCCGCCGGCGTGCCCTCCTCGGCGGAGAAGGCAAAGCAGCCCATGCGGTCAAACCGCTGCGCCGCCACAAAGTCGCAAAGCTCCTCAAACTGCTGCTGCGTCTCCCCGGGAAAGCCGCAGATAAACGTGGTGCGCACACAGGCGTCCGGCAGCTTTTCTCGAATGTTTGCCAGCACCGCCTCGATGTCGGCCCTGCTGCCCTTGCGGTTCATGGCGCTCAAAATGGCGTCGTTTGCATGTTGCAAAGGCAGGTCGATATAGGGCAGGATTTTGTCGCTTTGCGCCATCAAATCGAGCAGCTCATCGCCCACGCGGTCGGGATAGGCATAGAGAATGCGAATCCACGCAATGCCTTTTACGTCTTCGAGCGCGCGCAGCAAATCGCAAAGGCGGTTTTCTCCATAGAGATCCTCCCCATAGCGCGTGGTGTCCTGCGCGACAAGCACCAGCTCGCGCACGCCGCTTCCTGCCAGCGCCTGCGCCTCTTCGACAAGCTCCTCCAAAGGGCGGCTGCGCAGCCGTCCCCGGATGAGCGGAATGGCGCAATAGGTGCAAAAATTGTCGCATCCGTCGCCCAGCTTGAGGTAGGCGGTGTAAAAGGGTGTGGTGAGCAGGCGGTCGCCGCCAAGGTCGACTGCCTCAATGTCGGCATACCGCTCAAAGCCGCGCCCGCGCGCCGCCTCATGCACCGCCTCCACAATGTCGCCCACGCTGCCGCCGCCCAGCACCACGTCGACCTCCGGCATCAGCTTGCGAATCTCCTCGCGGTAACGCTGTGCAAGGCACCCTGTGACAACAATGCCGGCTAGCCCCTGCTGCTTGAGCGCTGCCATCTCCAAAATGCAGTCGACGGCCTCCTGCTTGGCCGCATCAATAAAGCCGCAGGTGTTGACCACCGCAACCTGAGCCTGCGCGGGATCGCCCACCAGTTCGCATCCGTCATCGGCCAGCATTGCCAGCATGCGCTCGGCCTCGACCTGATTTTTGGGGCAGCCCAGCGAGATCATGGCCACCTTGACGCTCATTCCCATTCCTCCTCTTGCGCGCGCCCAACGGCGGCGGCAATCTGTTCATAGGTATATCCGTAGCGCAGCAGCGCGCGCACGGCGCGCGCACG
>CABRXB010000088.1 GCA_902474785.1 uncultured Eubacteriales bacterium
AGCCTCGTTTTCCCCTTTGCGGCGGCTGCTGCCGGCCAGAGGCCAGCTCCTCGCGCTCGATCACCTGCCAGCGGGGTGCGTTGTCTGGGACGCTCTCCTGCGTCTGATCGCGATAGGTCGTATTGTCCAGATGGGAATCCATAAACTCCCCCTCCTTCCCTTCTCTATGCCTCAAAACGATTGTGTTCGCTTCTCTTTCTTTGACGAAATCTGGCAGAGAATGTTTCTTTTTGCTTATTTTGCGCCCTGTGGCCATTATAGCAAATCCGTCTGAAAAAGGCCAGTTTCTAACGGAAATTGTAAATTTTCCGTCAGCAGTGGCGTTTGCCGTGCCATCTGTGCTATACTATTGTCAAAGAAGCTGTCTCGATCTTTCCTGTAAGTGAGGAGTATCTTTTGTGAGCAAATGGAACATTCGTCAAAATCGCACCAAGCCGGTGCGTGAGAACGTCCTTCAAACGGTGCGGCGCGCCATGCTGGCCACTGTGTCGGGAGATGTGATCGAGCTGGGTGCGGGCGATGGAAAAAGCCTGCCCTACTATCCCTATCAGAATCTGCATTCGTTGACGCTGGTCGACCTGCGTTTTTCCAAATCGGCCCACAATTTCGACGTGCAGCAAGTTCCCGTGACCTTTGTCCATCGCAAGCTGGACGATTTGCCCTTTGACAAGCACAGTTTTGACTGCGCCTGTCTGTTTTTTGCACTCTCGTCCACCAACGAACCCTACCGTGTTCTGGCCGCGCTGCGCCGCACCCTGCGCCCCGGCGCGCGGGTGCTTTTTATCGACTATCTGCGCCCCGTCGGGCCCGCCGCCCTGCTCTTTGACAGCGCCAGCATGCTGCGCCGTGTGGCGACCAGAGGCCGCAGCTTGAATCGAAACGTGTCGACCATGCTGGAGGTCTCGGGCTTTCGCATCATCTCGGCGGCGCGCTGCGGCAGCATCTTTGTCTATGGCGAGGCCGAATTGATTTGACAAGAAATCCAAAGGAGGATCCATTTGATGCCGCGACTTCGCGTGGGCGACACCATTGAAAATTTCTCTTATGAAAACGCGCTTTCCCAGAAAAAGTCTTTTCATGAGATACTCACAGGGCCGACCATCTTGTGGTTCATGCGCTACATCGGCTGCACCGCCTGTCAGGTGGATCTGCACGACTTGGAGCAACAGCTCCCCGAGCTCAAACGGCGCGGAATCCAGGTCGTCATCGTGCTTCAGAGCACGCCGCAAAGCATCCGACAGCAGCGCCCCGAGGGGATGCCCTTTGAGGTGATCTGCGATCCTGAGGGACAGCTCTATCGCAAATTCGACGTGCTGCCCGCCAAATCCAAGATGACCATGCTCTCGGTGCAGCTCCCCAAAAAGCTGTCGCGCGCCAAATCGCTTGGCCTGAGCCACGGCGAATACGAGGGCAACGAGCAGCAGCTTCCCGCTCTGTTTCTGCTCAACGACCAGGGCAAGGTGGTCTATACGCGCTACGCCAAGACCCTCACCGACCTTCCCGACGTGGAGGATTTGCCCGACATGCTGCGCATGCTGGGCAAGAAGAAAACGCCGCTCACCGAGCCGCGCTAACGCCATGAGGCGCATATCTGTTGTCGCCCTTTGTGCGCAGCAGCGCCCTGGCACCGGCCATGGGGGTTTGGCAAAAAAGCCTGTTCCCCTGCCGTAACCACGCATGGACGCTATCGCACACCAAAGCGCCTTATCAAACAGCTTACCCGCTTGCACGAGAAAGCCGTTTGGCTCACGATACGACGGCAAAACCCCGGAGGGGCTTTTTGCGACAATTTTGTTTTGATGCTCGCAGAGCGGCGCCGTCAAAACAGCCGATCTTGCGAAGCCTAAAACCCCAAACCCCTACTACAGCAGCAGCCGGACGGGTTCCCCGCCCGGCTGCTTTTTTTGCAACTGCATCCGCCGCACCTGTGCGCGCCACCATGCCCGTGCATCCAAGCGCCAGAGCAGCGGCATCGAAGATCTTGCCCCATTGCCGCTGTTTGCCGCGCATGCACTTTTCGTCCACCGCGCCTGTGCGTCCATGCGCCAGAGCAGCGGCGCAAACGCCGCCAGACAAACAGAAAGCCGCCAAAGAAACTCCCCTGGCGGCCTTTTTTCTTCATACTATCCCTTGCGTTTCCCGCTTGAGCCCCGTTTGGATTCGACATTGCGCCGCAGCGAGGACATCTTGTCGTCGCTGTCCGCCTTGAATTTGCTCATCATCTCTTCAAAGGTGACAGGCTGCGCCGACTGCTTGGGCTGCCAGCCCGCGTTGCCCCTGCGCTGAGGCGGGCGGCGGGCGGGACGCTGCTGCTGTTGCGGCTGATCCAGCAACTGCTTGATGGAGAGGTTGATGCGGCCATTTTGGTCGATTTCTATCACCTTGACCTTGATGACCTGGTTTTCCTGCAGGTGATCCGTGATCTCCTTGACAAAACCGGTGGATACCTCAGAAATGTGTACCATTCCGGTCCTGTTTTCCGGCAATTCCACAAATGCGCCAAACTTGGTGATGCTGGTGACTTTGCCCTCTAAAATCGCGCCCACTTCGATCTGCATAACGGTTTCTACTGCTCCTCGTCTGGTTAGTTGAAACAAGAGCGGTTTGCTCAGCCGGGAATGGCCACAAAAACGGTCTCATCGGCGTCGACCAGCCCCAGCTTTTCCTGCGCGATCTTGGCCACCTGTTCATCGCTCAGTCCCTTGTCAAGCTCGTTTTGGATGGTCTGATTGCGAACCTCAAGCTCGGCATTTTGCGCCTCATATTGTTCGATCATGCGTTTTTTCTGCGCAATCTGAATTTGAAGGTCTGCAATTTGCACCGAGGCATAAATGACAAAGACGGCCAGCAGAAGCTTTAAAATCACTCCCTGTCTGACTCTCTTCATCCTCTCACCCCCGCTTTGTTTCGTTCCTTTTATTATTGCAGATTTTTCCCATCATTACAATAGCTTTTTCAAAGAAGTTTCGCACGAATTTGAACAGCTTGCGCAACAGGCCGGCAATCCACCCGCCCACCTTCATGACGAGTCTACTCAATGTGAGGTGATACAGCCACGCCCCCGCAAGCGCGCAGGCCAAAATGAACACCCTTGGCTGACCGCGGTTTGCAAAAAGCAGAAAAAAGAAACAGCCCGCCGACAGCAGCGTCCAATACAGCAGATCCTGCAGCGCAATGGACAGCCGCCCGGCAGGCAGCGCCAGACGCCAGATTCGGAACAGATCGTAGAGCAGCATGCCGGCCGCGCCAAACAGCAGCGAGCAGCCGGCCAGCCAGAGCTCAAAAGAGGTGGAAAAATCCATGGCGGCCCGCTCACCCGAAGATACGGGTCAAAAGCCCCGGACGCGAGGGTGCGCTGTCGGAATACTCCAGCGTGTCGAGCAGCCCCTCAATTTGAAGTTCGCCACTCTCCACCGAGAGCTTGTTGATGTGCAGGCCCTCGCCCCGGAGCAGCAGTGTGCCCTCCAGGGTATCGAGTAAAATCTCGTGCTCGTCAAAGCTGATGACATCCTCCACGCCGGAGATGGTCAGCTTTTCCCTGCCCTCCATGGTCAGACGATGCCCGGATCTGCCCTTTTTGTCCTCATTCATGATGTTCTTCCCTCACAACCATCGTAACTCGGACGCGCTGTCAGACGCACCCTATGTCCCATTTGTATGCGAGGACGAAGAACACTATTCCTCTTCGAGCACCCGGTAGAGCGCGGCAGCCCCCTCCTTGGAGACATGCTCGGGCGTTGCAAGCACCTCCACTTTGAGCGCCCGCTCGCCAAAGGCGATCTCGATGACATCGCCGGGTTTGACGTCGTAAGCCGGCTTGACCACCCGCCCGTTGACGCTGACTCTGTGGCCCGAGGCCGCATCGTTTGCAACGGTGCGGCGCTTGATGATGCGCGACACCTTGAGATATTTATCCAGTCTCAAAATCCATACTCCTTTTTTCAGATAAAGCCTCTGCCAAGGCAAGGCATGTGGGTTTAGTATAGCGTGCCGGCGCCAAATCGTCAAGACACACTCAAGGCAGAAAAATCTCGCCGTGTAGAAGCACGGCGAGATTTTGCGCTTCATTTCGTTTTGCAACCGGTATGGTTATTTCTTACCACAGCATCAGCTTGTTCGCCTCGGCACGCAGCTGATCACGGAAATCGGGGTGCGCAATGGCGATGAGGTTATCCACGCGCTGGCGCACGGTGCGCGCCTTCATGGGGGCGATGCCGTACTCTGTGACGATATAGTCGATGTTGTTGCGGCTCATGGTGATGATGGAGCCGGGGGTGATGATCGATTTGATCTTGGAGTATCTCTCACCGGCGCGATTGGTGCCGCTCGAGGCCATGGCGATGATGGATTTGCCGTCCTTGGAATGGATGGCGCCCTCGGCGAAGTCGTTTTGGCCGCCCGTACCCGAGAACTGACGTGCGCCGAGCGACTCAGATGCAATCTGACCGGTCAGGTCAACCTCAATGCAGGTGTTGATGGAGACCATCTTGTCGTTTTTGGCAATGACCCAGGGGTCGTTGACATAGTAGGTCGGCATCATATAGATCGAGGGGTTGCCGTCAAGGTAATCGTAGAGCTTGCGGGTGCCGTTGGCAAAGGCGCCAATGGTCTTGCCCTTGTGCAGCGTCTTGCGGGTGTTGGTGATCACGCCCGCTTCGACCAGGTCGGCAATGGAGGAGGTCAGCATCTCGGTGTGGACGCCCAGCTCCTTCTTGGTTTTGAAAGCCTGTGCAACGGCATCGGGCACGGCGCCGATGCCAAGCTGAATGGTCGAACCGTCTTCCACCAGCGTGGCAACGTGGTTGCCGATGGCGATGTCCACATCGGTCAGGGTGCCGGCTTTCATGGCAGGCGTGTTGCGATCGGTCTGCACAACGGCGGTGACATCGGAGATGTGGATCTCATACTCGCCGGGGATGTTGGGCATATCGTCGACAATCTCCAAAATGACGACATCCGCCGTCTCAAGGAATCTCTTTTCCCAGCCGCCCAGGGCCAGATTGAAGTAGCCGTGTTTGTCCATGGGCGTTGCTGACGTGGCGATCACGTTGGGCTTCCACACTTCATAATAGCGGGTGTAGCAGGCGTGCAGATGCATCGGGATGAGCGACACATGGCCATAGGGATGGACAGCGCGGGTACCGCCGCCATAGAAGTTGGACTGGACAAAAAACTTGTCGCGATACTTCTCATCGAAGAGGTAGGGATACTGCTCCATGCCGCCGCCGCCATAGACGTTGACCTCGGTCACGCGGTCATAGATAGAGTGCAGCTCGCGCAGGAAGCAGATGGGTTCCAATGCGCCAAAACCAGTGGCGATCAGTGCTTTATCGGGAATCTGTTTCACTGCATCTTGCATGGTCATCAATTTCTGCTGATACATTTCCTGAACTGTTGCCATCATAATCTCCATTCCGCCGCTGCGCTTCGGCATTTATTCCAGAAGAAGCCTTCCGGTGCGCAGTTTTGTTGACAAGAAAAAGTATATCCTATTCCCAAGTTTCGGTCAAGCCATTTTTGTGTCCATGCCGGCAGAAGTGAGAAGAGGCGCGGTGTCTGTTTGTTGTAAACATTGCTGAAAAAAAACCGCCCGCGGGTCTAAAGCGGGCGGTTTTTTGGTTGTTGATCAGATTACGCCTTGGCAGCCTTGCCGATCTCCATGCCGCGGTTGAAAGCAGCTTCGTTGAGGGGGTTGAGCTCGGGTCTCT
>CABRXB010000089.1 GCA_902474785.1 uncultured Eubacteriales bacterium
ATATTTTATCACATTTTGGAGGTACACTGTTATTGTAAGAACAGCAGGACAGAGGCCATTCGTAACCTTGTCCTTTGTCCAGAGAAGGAGGAGCTATGAACAGCTTTCACAACACACCTGAAACGGCGGGCGAGGGCTATGAGGCCATCCAAGCCTATGGAACCGACCTTGTAGAACGTGCGCGCGCCGGCAATCCCGATCCCGTGATCGGCCGCGATGAGGAGATTCGAAACGTCATCCGCATTTTGTCGCGCAAAACCAAAAACAATCCCGTCTTGATCGGCGAGCCCGGCGTTGGCAAGACCGCCATTGCCGAAGGGTTGGCGCAGCGCATAGTGCGCGGCGACGTGCCCGACGGTTTGCGAAACAAGACCATCTTTTCGCTCGACATGGGCGCTCTGATAGCGGGAGCCAAATTTCGCGGCGAATTCGAAGAGCGCCTGAAATCGGTGCTCGAGGAGATCAAAAAAAGCGATGGGCGCATCATCCTTTTCATCGACGAACTGCACACCATCGTGGGCGCCGGCGCAGCCGACGGCGCCATCGACGCGGGCAATCTGCTCAAGCCCATGTTGGCGCGCGGCGAACTGCACTGCATCGGCGCAACCACCTTGAACGAATACCGCAAGTATATTGAAAAGGATGCGGCGCTTGAGCGGCGCTTCCAGCCCGTTTTGGTGGATCAACCCACGGTGGAGGACACCATCGGCATCCTGCGCGGCCTCAAGGAGCGATATGAGGTCTTTCACGGCGTCAAGATTCAAGACGGCGCGCTGGTTGCGGCGGCCATTTTGTCCAACCGCTACATCGCCGACCGTTTTCTTCCCGATAAGGCCATCGATCTCGTCGACGAAGCCTGTGCTCTGATCCGCACCGAGATGGACTCGATGCCCACCGAGCTCGACGTCATCTCCCGCCGTATCATCCAGCATGAAATCGAGGAGGCCGCCTTGAAGAAGGAGACCGACGCGCTCTCCAAGGAGCGTCTCTCCGCGTTGCAGCAGGAGCTTCAAAATCTGCGCGCCGAGTTTGACACCCTGCGCAGCCAGTGGGAAAAGGAAAAAAGCTCGATCGGCCATGTGCAAAAGCTGCGCGAGGAGATTGAAACGGTGTCGGCCGACATCGAGCGCGCACAGCGGGAATACGATCTCAACAAAGCGGCCGAGCTCAAATATGGCCGTCTGCCCCAGCTTCAAAAGGAGCTCGAGGAGCTTGAAAAAGCCGAGGGCGTGGCCGACAACACCCTGCTTCGCGACACCGTGACCGAGGAGGAGATCGCCCGCATCGTGGAGCGCTGGACTGGCATCCCCGTGGCGCGCCTGATGGAGGGCGAGCGCGACAAGCTGCTCGGCCTTTCCGACACGCTGCACCAGCGCGTGGTGGGCCAAAACGAGGCTGTGCAGCGCGTGAGCGACGCCATTTTGCGGTCGCGCGCCGGCATCCGCGACCCGCGCCGACCCATCGGCTCCTTCCTCTTTTTGGGGCCGACAGGCGTTGGCAAGACCGAACTCGCCAAGGCGCTTGCACAGGCGCTTTTTGACGACGAGCGCAATCTCGTCCGCATTGACATGAGCGAATATATGGAGAAGTATTCCGTGTCGCGTCTGATCGGCGCGCCTCCGGGATATGTTGGGTATGAGGAGGGCGGCCAGCTCACGGAGGCCGTGCGCCGAAAACCCTACAGCGTTGTGCTCTTCGACGAGATTGAAAAGGCGCACCCCGATGTGTTCAACGTGTTGCTCCAGGTGCTCGACGACGGGCGCATCACCGACTCTCAGGGCCGCACCGTGGACTTCAAAAATACCATTCTCATTTTGACCAGCAATCTGGGCTCCCCCATTTTGCTCGACGGCATCGACGAAAAGGGCGACATCACGTCGACTGCGCGCGCCGAGGTTGAAGAGCTGTTGCGCCGTTCTTTCCGGCCGGAGTTTCTCAACAGGCTCGATGAGATCGTCTTTTACAGGCCGCTCACGAGAGAGGACATCGGCCAGATCCTCGATCTGCTGGTCAAGGAGCTCAACGGTCGGCTCGAGGAGCGCCAGCTCTCCTGCCGCCTGACCGATGCGGCGCGGGCACAGATTCTGGAGGAGGGGTACGACCCCGTCTATGGCGCGCGTCCGCTGCGCCGCTACCTGCAGCAGCATGTCGAGACCCTGATCGGCCGCCGCATTGTGGAGGGCGACCTGCACGCAGGAGATCTCTTGACAATCGACGCCAAAGAAGGTACGCTGTCTGTAGAGACGGCGGCAAGGGCTTAACGGGGCAGGGCGCGTCGAGCGCGCAAGGGCTGCTCTGTTGAAAAAGTTCACCCAAAGGGGGCTGCATCTGCAGCCCCCTTTGCAATGAAAACGCCGGCCGCCCGATGACAATACGAGACGGCAGGCGCTGCCGCTGCTTTCCATGCCGCGGCAAACTGCGATCGGTAAAAAGCGCCGCTTTTGAAGCGGGGCGGGACAGCGGCGGCTGTGGCAACCGTAATCGCAGCGGGTGCTTCTGTGGCAGAGCGACAGCGGCAGAAAAGATGCTGCTTCTGGGAATGTTGATCGCGGTTGCGCGGTGCGCGGGGAAGGCCGCGGCTACATCTCTCTCCATCAGAGGAGCGACCATATTGGCAGACTACGCCACCTCGCAGCGGCGGCGGTTGTGACATGCAGCGGCAAGGAGACGACCTCCCCGGGAGGCGTTCGAGGCGAGACAACAACCTGCGGAAATGGCAAGCTGGCAGCGGTGAACAAAGAACACGCGCCGCTCGACTGCAAAGACACGCGCTGCCTGAACGACGAAAGCGGCGGAAACGCGACTGCAAATTCGAGCGAGACCGCAGCGGCGCATGGCTGCAAAGCGATATCGCACCATGAGAGACACTTTCATTCGATTTGGAAAGGGCGGGATCCCCATGAAAAAAATTCTTGTTGTCGTGGACTATCAAAAGGACTTTGTGAACGGAAGCCTGGGTTTCGAGGGTGCGCAATTGCTCGACGAGGTCATTGTTCAGCGCATAGAGCAGACGCTTCAAGCGGGCGGCGAGCTTGTCTTCACCTTCGACACCCACCAAGAGGACTACCTCGACACAGCGGAGGGCCGCAGCCTGCCCATTCCCCACTGTCTGCGAGGCAGCGACGGGTGGCAGCTCTACGGCAAAACGGCAGACTATCTTTCCCGTGCCTCGCGCTGTTTTGAGAAAGAGACCTTCGGCTCGCTGGAGCTGGCGCAGTATCTCAAAGCGGGCGGCTACGACGAGGTCGAGCTGTGCGGCCTTGTCAGCAACATCTGCGTGGTGAGCAATGCGCTGCTGGCCAAAGCCGCGCTGCCGCAGGCCCGTGTTGTGGTGCGCCAAAACGCCACCGCCTGCGCCGACCCTGCCGCGCACGAGGCGGCGCTCACTGTGATGCGCAGCGTGTTTTGCGACGTGGTTTGACCCGGTGATGCAAAAAGCGATGTTCAAGTTTGAACATCGCTTTTTTTGTGTTCTGAATGGTCGGCCCTTTGCCTCAATGCAAGCGTTTTCCACGCCGCCACGCGCTGCGCCGCGTTGCCCCTTTTCCCTGTGCGTCAATCCGGCACGGCAACGCCGCCCCGTCTTTCGCCCCACAATTTCCTGACACGAAAGCCTTGTTGCCCCATCCTATCCCCTGCGCGCCCGAATGGTCGCCCTCCGTTTTGCACCCAGCCGGCCCGCCCCGCAACTGCGCCTTTGGCGCAGGCTTCTTTTTTGCGCGACCTTCTTGGTGACAGGCGTTGGCCTCACACCTTTCCCGGACAGATTCCAAAGCGAACGGCGACAAATCGCAAAAAAGCAAGAGGTGCAAAGCCAAAGGCTTTGCACGGCGGGGCGGGCCACAGCTTTCGCGGCAAGGCGGGGCTTTGTTTGAGAGGCGGGGTGCGCTTTGGAGGAGACGCCAGCGGCTGCTTGGGCGAATCACCGCGGTTCGACCGCCCCGGACGCATCGTCAACTTGTACGGCGGTGCCACCGTTTGGAAGACAAGTTGGGCCGCCGCCTAAAAAACAGCACCATGCCGCTTGAAAAAAGGCGCGCTTTGCAAAAAGTCGTCGCTGGAGCGTGAGGCAAAGCGTTTGCGGGCGGGCTTGTCGGGAAAGGGAGCCCAAAGGCGCCCCTGATGTCAAACAAAATTCCCCGCTTCGATGCCATTGATCCCTTTGAGCAGAAGTATCCTTATCCAGAATCCAACTGCTGCGCCATTGCCGCTCACAGCGCGCACGTCCATCCGGTGCGCCGTTTCCAAAAAAGGGCCTTTGTGGAAGAAAGGCGATACGAGCCAAGGACCGCCGCTTATCCCGCACGCGATATGACACAAAAGTCAGCCGCATCCCAAGGCCGGCAGCTTGTGCTCAAGGGAGTCGCAGCTCGAAAGGCCGCTGATACAGCGCGGCTTTGCGTCGCACATGTTTTCGGCGTCTCCCGCACTGCGTCGCCTTGCACCCTTCGACTGATGGGAAACAAGCGCAGTCCAAATCCGCATATAAAACATGCGCTGCACAAAAGATCGGGGCGCCAAGCGCCCCGATCTTTTCCTGCCGCAAAACCATTTTTTACAGCGGTCATTTGCATTCTCTATCCTTCGTCAGCGCACAAGCAACAGGCCAAGTCCCGCGCTGAGCAGCAGCACTTTTGGCACGCTCCAGTGGAATCTGAGCAGCAGCACGGCGTCCGCCACGCCGATGAAGACGGCCGGCACAGAGGCCGCGCCGACCTGGTAGTTGTTCTTCGAGAGCTCCACCATCACAGCGCAGATCAAACCAAAGCACACAGGTCGCACACCCACCATCATCTGCTGCATGCGTTCGCTGTCTTTCACTCTGGCAAAAAAGACGGCCGCAAGCACACACAACGTCAGCGAGGGCGCCAGAACCCCGAGATTTGCAAAGACTGCGCCTGGCAACCCCGCCGTGCGGATGCCGGCAAAGGTGGCGCAGTTGAGGCCCATGGGCCCCGGCGTCATCTCGGCGATGGCCACGATATCGGAAACCTGCGCTGCCGTCATCCAGCCGTGGGAGAGCATTTCCTGTGTGATGAGCGGAATCATCGACAAGCCGCCAAAGCTGGTAAACCCTATTTTGAGAAAGCTCCAGAAGAGCTCAAGCAGCACCATGCGGCCCCTCCCCCTTTCTCTTCTTCCATTCGCACACGGCGACGCCGGCCGCCATGCCAAACAAAATCAAAGGGATACAGCCCACATCCCAAAACAAAGACAGGGCGAAGGCCACGGCCGCTATGCCAAAACAAACAGGGTAGGTGAAAGCGCCCTTGCGCAAAGCCACGGCCGAGCTCAAAATGATGGGCACCACCGCTGCGCGCACCCCTGTCATGGCGTGCAGCATCATGGGATTTCCCTGTAAAACGTGGTAGCCCAGCGTGACAAACGTCAAAATGATGAGCGGCGGCAGCGCAATGCCGAACACACAGGCAAAGCCGCACAGCACAGCGCCCACCTGATGGCCAAACAAAAACGAGACGTTGGCGATCATAACTCCAGGCAAGCTGCGCCCCACGCTGGTGAGGTCGAGCAAGTCCTGCGAGGTGAGCAGCTTTTGTCCTTGCACATACTGCTTTTCTATCTGCGCCACAATGCTCCAGCCGCCGCCAAAGGTGCAGCATCCGATTTTAAAAAACT